>CAYXQH010000004.1:0-32374 GCA_964467425.1 uncultured Saprospiraceae bacterium | reverse complement strand
CAAGTCACTGGTATCTGCAAACCAAAAATTGGTTGCGTTTTGAATTCTACTTTATTCAAGGCACCTGTCAAGGCCGCTTTTATCATTGCTCTTGTATACGACAATTCCATTCGGGAACCTTCTCCGTAGGCACCTCCTGTCCATCCGGTATTCACTAACCATACATTGATTTTTCCATCACCGGTTCGGCTACCTTTTTTAATTTTCTCCCCTAAGATATCTGCATATTTTGTAGGATGCAAAGGTAAAAATGGTGCACCAAAACAAGCAGAGAACGTTGCTTCAGGTTCTACAACACCTTCTTCCGTACCTGCGATTTTTGCTGTATAACCACTAATAAAGTGATACATCGCCTGCTCTGGTGTCAGCTTACTAATTGGAGGCAATACACCAAAAGCATCACAAGTCAAAAAGAATATATTCTCAGGTAAATCTCCTCGTGATTTATACATGATGTTATCAATATGATAAATCGGATAACTTACCCGAGTATTTTGAGTGATCGACACATCAGAATAATCTACGGTACATCCGTCTTCTTCAAAGCCAACATTTTCCAATAAAGCTCCGAATTTTATAGCACTATAAATTTGAGGTTCTTTAGATGGAGACAGATCAATTGTTTTTGCATAACAACCTCCTTCAAAGTTAAAAACACTCTCTTTAGACCAACCGTGTTCATCATCACCAATCAATCGTCTTTCTGGATCATTTGACAAAGTCGTTTTTCCTGTTCCGGATAAACCAAAGAATAATGCCGTATCACCATTTGCACCTGTATTCGCTGAACAGTGCATAGATAAAACTTTATTTTGAACGGGTAGGACAAAATTCAATACAGAGAAAATACCTTTTTTGATTTCACCGGTATAAGCTGTTCCTCCGATGATGATCGTCTTCTTTGTGAAATTGATAATTGCAAAGTTTTCTTGTCTTGTTTTATGAATTTTAGCATCTGCCAAAACGCCTGGAAAGGAATACACATTCCAGTCTGGGGAGAAGCTAGCCAAATCTTTTTCTGTTGGCCGTAAAAACATATTATAGACAAAAAGGTTTTGCCATGGAAATTCGGTATGCACTCGGACATTGAGCCTGTAATTTGGATTTGCACAAGCAAAAGCATCACGGACATAAACCTGATCCAAGGTCTTTTGATAATCCATGATTTTAGCATAGAGATCATCAAAGCTAGAAGACTCGATAGGAATATTAATATCTCCCCAGTCGACAGTATCTTCTGTAATAGCATCTTTTACGATAAAACGATCTTTAGGTGATCGCCCCGTAAATTTTCCAGTTTTGACAACAAGTGCACCAGCACTCGATAATTGACCCTGGTTTTGCCTAATAGTGCTTTCGACCAACGCCGCAGGCTGGAGATTAATTTTTTGATTAGACATGGTAGTAATTTAGTTTTATTTAAAATATTAAATGGTTATTCTATTTTTTCCCTCTGTTTCTTGAGCTTAAAACTCATTGGAAATACTTTTTACGAAAAGTAGAGTCTTTTGTTTTTCCAAACCTCTGGATAAATCTAATTTATTCCAGATTTCAGCTTTCTCATATAAAAGGAATAGGGATGCTAAAAAGGCGCATCAAAACGTAGGTTGCAAATGTAATTGTACATATCTTTTGACTAAAAGAAACCACAAAGGTAACAGAATTATCCTTTTGAAATGAAGATAAATTGGTTCTTTTTGAAGTAGAACGCAATCCTTTTAGAATCAGACTTAAAAACACCTTTCCTTTGTTAAAAACCGTATGATTTGTAAATAGTGGACAAACTAGACATTGAGATGATAGGGAAGTAAAATGGGATTCGTACCTTTGCAGAAGATACTTGCATCCAAATTAAAACATACGACCAATGCCCGACCAAAAAAATGAGATTTCTTTTTTTAAAGACTATTTACAGGTTGCAAAACCCTATAAAGGAGGAAAAACGATTGATGAGATCAAATCTAAAAAAGAAAAAATTTATAAGCTTTCTTCTAATGAAAACCCTATTGGCGCATCTCCTAAAGCGGTGGAAGCTATCAAAAATAACCTTGAAAATCTCCATATCTATCCCGATCGAACGGATCAACGCCTTCAAATAGCTTTACAAAAGTTTTATAAGGACGAATTGGATGCTAAGCAATTTATTGGCGCAAGTAGTGGCTCAGAAATTATAGACCATATTGCGCGTGCTTTTGCAGGAGAGGGATTTGAGGTTATCGTTTCTAATCCGGCCTTTTCTCCCTATATCATGTTTTCTACCTGGATTGGGTCAAAAGTTATTGATATCCCATTACTGGAGCCTGACTTTTCTTTAGATGTAGATGGCATTTTAGATGCGATCAACGATCAGACCCGATTAATCTTTCTGACAAGTCCCAATAATCCAACGGGAACGCATATTCCAAAACAAGATTTAGATCGATTATTTGCAGAGCTTCCTGGTCATGTGATCGTTGTGCTGGATGAGGTTTATTATCATTTTGCTGATGCAGTAGATTTTACAACAGCGGTTCCTTATGTTCAAAAAGGATATAATGTCATCGCGGTAAATAGCTTTTCTAAAACGTACGGCCTCGCTGCTATGCGAATTGGCTATGGTTATACCACAGCGAAAATTTCTGCTTATATCCATCAAATTTGCAAACCTTTTTTAATTGACTCCTTGTCATTGGAAGCAGGTATCGCCGCATTAGGCGATCAGGAGTTTATTGACCAAACAGTTTCAGTTGTACAAGAAGGTAGAAAATATTTATACCAACATCTTGACCGTCTTGGTGTACATTATTGGAAATCGCAGGGTAATTTTATTTTAATCCGCCCTAACATTTCTCCATCTGATTTTGAAAATCGAATGTTGACGGAAGGGGTAATGGTTCGCCCCGTAGGCGGCTTTGGTGCACCGGATTGTGTCCGGGTAACGGTTGGAATACAAGAAGCCAACGAAGCTTTTGTTGCCGCGCTGGAAACGATCTACCTTAAATAGTTATTTTTTTATATTTTTGGTTTATGGCTAAAAAGCAATCCAAAGAATATGGTACCCTAATTGATCGGACACTCCGTATCATTAAGCTCAACTATATTCAAGGATTTAAGGACGCTGGCGTTGACCTAACTCCTGAACAATGGGTCATCATTGATTCTCTTTATCATCAAAACGGACTTTCGCAAACAGACTTAGCAAATGGTAGTTTTAAAAATGCACCAACTGTTTCGCGCATCATTGATCTACTTTGTAAAAAAGGTTTGACTGAACGCCAGCGATTTGACAATGATCGCCGTCGTTATAAAATATTTCTAACAAAAAAAGGAAAGGATACTTTTAAAAAAGCGCAACCTGTCGCTTTAAAGCTCCGGAAAAAAGGCTGGTCCAATCTTTCCGAAAAGGATTATGAAAATTTCACTCGAATCGCTAATCAGGTTTTTGACAATTTTAGTAAATAAGTTTCTCATTACACTTTACTCAACATGAATAAGCTTTACCATTTTATTGGATTTTTTGGACTATTAATACTCATCTCCTGTTCTAATCAACGTCTAAACAAGAATCCGGACATAGACCAAAAAGAGCTTTCTAAGTTGGCTCGAATGATGACAGGAACATTTTCAAGTGAAGAACAAGCAAAAGAAGATTCCACCTTTTACAACATTAATCTTGTTATGTATCCAATCTGGGAAACAGATAAAAGCGCAAAATGGCTTTATGTAGAGCAAGCTGCAACCAGTAACATTGATAAACCTTATCGACAAAGAGTTTACAAATTAACCTTAAACCAAAATCATATTTTTGAAAGCAGAATCTATGAGTTAGCTCATCCAGATAAATTCATACACGCATGGACGCAACCAGATATTTTCAATCAAATTAGTCCTGACTCTTTGATACAAAGACAAGGTTGTGCGGTAATGCTTAAAAAAGAAAATAATTGTTATTCAGGATCAACTGTAGATAAAGATTGTAAAAGCACACTTAGAGGAGCTGCATACGCTACTTCGCAAGTAAGCATTTGTGCTGACCAGGTTATTTCATGGGATCAAGGCTGGAACAACAATGATCAACAGGTTTGGGGTGCAGAGGTAAAAGGATATATTTTTAAGCGAAAGTAAGAATAGACAACAGCTCGCTACATCTTCCAAACATCGATATCTGAAAAGCTTCTGAATCGTTCCCTCGGTGTAAAATTTCTTATTTCAGTCCATATTTTTTAATTAGGAAACAGATTAAAACCTGTTATACTCATAGCATTTTGTGTAAAAAATCAATATATTTGTCATGGCAACTATTATTTAAGCAAATAAAATTTAAATCATGATAGATAATAATCTCTCGGTATCTGAAAAAATGGCTCAAGCAAAGGATTTTCTTCCTTTATTGGGAACCGATTATGTGGAGCTTTATGTAAGCAATGCAAAGCAAGCAGCTCATTATTATAAAACAGCTTTTGGCTTTCAATCTTTAGCTTACTCGGGTTTAGAAACCGGCTCAAGAGATCAAGAATCTTATGTAGTTATTCAGGATAAAATGCGTATTGTCCTGACCTCTCCTCTTAAAAATGGAACATCAATCGGAAAGCATATTGATAATCACGGAGATGGTGTTAAGCATATTGCTCTATGGGTGGATGATGCAACAGAGGCTTATAATACAGTCATTGCTAAAGGGGCGACTTCTTATATGGAGCCCACTACGGAAGAAGATGAATTTGGAACGGTAGTACGAGCTGGTATAAATCTTTATGGAGAAACGAAGCACCTTTTCGTAGAAAGAAAAAACTATAAAGGAACCTTTTTACCAGGTTTTAAAAAATGGGAAACCAGATATAATCCAGCACCAACTGGCTTGAAATACGTCGATCATATGGTCGCTAATGTAGCTTTAGGCGATATGAATAAATGGGTTAATTTCTATGAAAATGTGATGGGTTTTTCTCAGATCATGTCTTTTGATGACAAAGATATTTCTACAGAATATAGTGCCCTGATGAGTAAAGTAATGAGTAATGGTAATGGAAGAATTAAGTTTCCAATAAATGAACCTGCTCCGGGCTTAAAAAAATCTCAAGTGGATGAATACCTGGAATTCTATGGAACGGCTGGTGTTCAACACATCGCAATTGCTACAGATAATATAATCGAAACGGTAACTCAGCTTAGAGATCGAGGTGTAGAATTTTTAAAAATACCTGCTACCTATTATGAAACTGTCTTGGATAGAGTGGGAGAAATCGATGAAGATCTGGCTCCTTTAAAAGAGTTAGGTATTTTGATTGACAGAGATGACGAAGGCTATCTTTTACAAATATTTACAAATACGGTACAGGCTCGACCAACTATGTTTTTTGAAATCATCCAACGTAAAGGTGCACAGTCTTTTGGAAAAGGAAATTTCAAAGCGCTGTTTGAAGCATTGGAAGCAGAGCAGAATTTACGTGGAAATTTATAATACTTTAAAATCAAGCTAAACCAAACAAAAAGCCTTTGCATCTTTCGATTGCAAAGGCTTTTATATTTTTCAAGTCTACCGAATTTTATCCAAGCACTTCCGACTCTTTAACATAAGGTTGACTATATAATCGCTTACCAGTAGCAGAGAAGATCGCATTCGCAACGGCACCTCCTGCTGGTGGGAAAGAAGGCTCTCCCAAACCAGTTGGCTTGTTTTCGTTTTTCACAAAATGGACTTCCACCTTAGGCGCTTCCGGCATTCTAATCATTCGATAGTTATTAAAATTGGTTTGAACAGCTTTTCCATTTTCGAAAGAAAAGTCTCCATACATCGAATGTCCTATACCATCAATAATACCTCCTTCTACTTGATTCTTTGCAGCGATTGGGTTTACGACAATTCCACAATCAACCGCGCAAGTCATTTTTGTAATCCGAGGTTTACCATCTTCTACCACCATATCTGCCACTTCAGCGACATAAGTATTATGTGAATAAAAAACGCTGAATCCCTGATGTACTCCTGATGCTGCTTTTCCCCAGCCTGCTTTCTCAGCCGCTAATTTTATAACCCCGATAAACTTCTCCGGTTCATAATTTCCTTTTGGCAATAAATCTTTGGTTGCCTCTTTTAGCTTTTCTTCATCATCTTTAAACTGCTCTTCAAATTTTTCATGCGCCGCATAATTCTCTTTCGCCTTTTCTAAAAGATCTAATCGCATCTGAACGGCATCAACTCCTAGCTTATGTGCTAACTCATCAAAAAAGCTTTGCTCCGCAGAACCCAAGAAGTTCGTATACGGCGCCCGCCACGCGCCTGTCGTAATATTACTCGGAAGGGAGTGATTGTCTACCCTATAGTCTTTAAGTGCTCCCGCTGGAAAACCACTAGCCAGGCTACCCCACATATTTCCATTGATCCCAACTTCTGTCAAATGATAAGCGGTTAGTTGTTTATCTTTAATTGCCGCTCGAATTCTATACTTTGTAGACGGACGATACGTTCCTGCTGCCATATCGTCTTCTCTTGAGAAAGTGACTTTAATAGGTGCTTTGGATAGTTTAGAAATCTGTGCTGCCTCAATAGCAAAATCACCATATAGCCGCCGACCAAAACCACCACCCATTCGAGTCATTTGTAAATCTATTTTTTTAAAAGCTTCTTCATAAGCTGCTTTATCTTTTTCTTCATCTCCGGTTTTTTCAACCATTTCCAATAAATCAGCTACTCGTGATCTCGTCCATTGCGGCGTTTGAATAGGGCCTAAAAGCACTACTTTTTCCCCATTGACATCTGCGAAAAAATTCATTGGTTCCATACAGTTATGCGGTAAGAACGGCGCTTCATAAGTACGTTCCAAAACCTCATCTGCTTCTTTAAATACTTTTTCAGGATCTCCATCTTTTCGTACCGGTTCTTTGGCAAGTGTACCTGCTAATTCTAACATCGTCTTATTGTGATCTTCTGAAGCTTCTGCCGGAGTATCCGTATCCCAAACAGACTTGATCGCTTTTTTGCCTTTCATTGCTGCCCAGGTAGAATTTGCAACGACTGCAATTTTATCTACTTCTCTTCCTTCTTTCAATGGCACTTTCATTTGATAAACAGCTTCAACACCATTCACTTTCAAGGCTTCTGTATCATCAAAGGAAATTAATTTTTGTCCAAAGGATGGAGGTCGCACCACAGACGCATATTTCATTCCATCTACCTGTGTATCCAATCCAAACAAAGGCTTTCCTGTAATAATCTCATCGATATCAACATTCCGTGTATCTGTTCCGATGATTTTAAAATCTTTTACATCTTTTAAAGGCACTTTTTCTGGCACCTCCATTCCCGCAGCTTCGCTCGCTACTTCTCCATAGCCTAAGGTTTCTCCTTTTCCATTAGAAATCACACCCTCGGAAACCGTACATTCTGAAGGGTCAATTTCCCATTTTTTCGCAGCTGCATTGATTAACATTTGTTTTGCTGTTGCACCCGCCATTCGGAGACTTTCCCAGCCTTGACGAATGGACTGACTTCCTCCAGCTACTTGTCGAGTATACCATTCTGTATTCAAGCCTGCTTGCTCTACCACTACATCGAGCCATTTCACATCTAACTCTTCTGCAATAAGCATAGGCATAGAAGTTTTTACATTCTGGCCAATTTCCGGATTTGGAGAAAAGATCGTTACTAAACCGGTATCTCCAATTTTTATATAAGAATTGATATCAAACCATTGAGCTGGAACAGCTTTAGCCATTTCTTCAACCGTTGCTGGTTTGCATCCTGCCAACCAACTAAAGCCCAACATCATTCCTCCACCTGCAGCAGTCGATACTTTAATAAAGGATCTTCTATTATGTTTTGTTGTAATTAATTTCATTGTTCAAAAATTTGAAGTAAAGGAATGATTAAGAATTTTTAGCAGCCGTTTTGATCGCAGCTTTGATCCGTGTATACGTAGCACATCGACACAAATTTCCGTACATCGCCTGATCGATATCCGTATCACTTGGACTTGCATTATCAGAAAGCAAAGCCGCCGCACTCATGATCTGACCGGCCTGACAATACCCACACTGAGGAACATCATGTTCTCTCCATGCTTCTTGCAAAGGATGCGAAGCATCTGCTGAAAGTCCCTCGATCGTTGTAATTGATTTGCCTTCTACCGCAGAGATCGGTAGCGAACAAGAACGCATTGGTTGTCCATCTAAATGGATCGTACAAGCCCCGCATTGACCAATACCACATCCGTATTTGGTTCCTACCAAGCCAACACTATCTCTTAGTACCCAAAGTATTGGAGTATCCGGATCAACATCAACCTTCCGGTTTTCATTGTTTACTTTAATATTAAACGTAGCCATAATGTATGATTTAGGGTGTGAAAAGTTTAATCGTTGCTCAAATTAGCAATTTATCTATAGTTTGGAATATTTCAACTGTTAAAAAACGATCAATTTTTATTGTAAAATGATCTTTTCAAAATATTGCGTGCCTTCAATTTCTATTTTTATAAAATAAGCTCCTTTCGGATGCTTTTTTAAATTAAACGTTTGTTGAAATTCTTGTTGGAGGCCTGTCGTTAAAACAACTTTTCCAACTGCATCATAAACGAGTATTCTTCCTGCGCGATTCTTTTCATTTTTAATAATAAAAACTCCATTCCCCGGATTTGGAAAAACAGCAAGCTGTGCGGCTGCTAATGTATTTACACTAACCAAAGACTCCTTAACTTCTATATCCAAACAAGAAGAGTTATTCGACACATTTACTTCATTGGCTAAAACATCCAGGTTTGCACAAAACTCCACCATCCCTACTTCTTGAAAAACATGGGTATTTGACATTGTTTGAGACGCTCCGGGGGCAAGACTTGAAATAATATCCGTAGCAAATATTCCCCCATTCAGTGTACGAATCAAATTAACATCATTCGCAGGAGCATTTCCATCGTTTTTAATTTTTGCCGTCAAGGTTATCTCTTCGCCAACATGCACCGAGTCCGGGGCAACTAATAAATATTCAACTAAAATATCCGGTTGACCACTACTACCAGAACATGCTTCTATGTAATCTGCCACTTCCATCCTCAAGTCCTCAATCGTTTGGTAAAACGATTCTCCGGGGCATTCAGTCGCACAGCCATCTCGATGTCCTGAAATATGATCTAACAACAAATTGGAACCACTATGATTAGAATTCCCTAGTGGGTCGATATCATCGGTGCAACTATACCAGGCAAGCATCTCTGTTAATGTTTGCCGGGTTGCTGTCTGTATCTCTACATTTGTATAGGTCCCTATCATACAAATCCCCGTCGTGTTGGCATTCGTTCCACAAAAGTGGGCACCTTGAACATCCTTGCCCCTCCCTTCATAAAGCTTTCCCTGAGGATCTACCAACCAATTGTAACCAACGTCACTCCATCCATTAGTATTTACATGAAAATCCCATATACTCCGAACCACAGCTGACCAATCTGATGCAGTGTTTGGGCCAGCGGAATGATGAATAATCAAATGCGATGCAAAGGTAGTGGAAGGGTTTGGATTTTCAGGGCAATCTCCTGTCGGGCACCATTCGGCACGTGACATTATTGATGGCTGCGGGCAAGGGCAGGAAACGGATCTGGAATCAGCATAATTTATTTTTGGTGCTTCAACAAGCTCTGTATTTCCAGGATTAAAAAAATGGATTTCCAAATCCAATACCGGCATACCAGATGTTTCTCCGATAATCGTTAAAGAATCTAAAGTGCTATCTATAAAAAATAGTTCACTTTTGTTTTTGTCCGAAGGTCTTGTGATATGATGGTTCAAATTGAGCACCTCAAGAGAATTATTATATTCAAATAAAAAACCCTCAATGGCTCCATCATTACTTTCGTATTCCCAGGAAAGAGATACCGCAATAAAAGGACCTTCTTTAGAAACAGGTATCTTTACTTTTTTTTCAAAATAATTGGTGGGAGAATTGGTAAAATTATAATTCCAATGCTTTGGGTTATAAGAAGTAGCTTCTACTTTCGTTTCAACAACAGCTCTGTTACGATTTGGAGTTTTGTTTTCTGCTTGAATTGAAAAACTATGGCATAGAAAACAAACAACAAATAATACGGATCTAACTTTCATCAGAATAGTTCTTTTTAAAATGGATAATTTTTTATTAAACGTAATGGGCTGGATTAAATAAATTCCCTTAAAGGTTTCTAGAAATTTGTCGCGGTGTATTTTTACATTTGTAAAATAATAAAAATCGAAATGAAACTACAATTTATTGTTCTCTTTATTGGTCTTTTTACTTTTTCTACCTGCCAAGACCCTAAACCGGATATCAAATCGCCTGTAAACCCAAGTGTCACCACCTTTCACAAAAAGAATAGAAAGGCTTTTCAAAAAACATTAGATGAAAAGAAAGTCGACCTATTCTTGATTCAAAACTCAAAAGGAATGGAAGCAACAATCACCAATTATGGTGCGCGGATTGTAAGCTTAACCGCACCAGATCGAAAAGGAAAATACGAAGACGTAGTGATGGGTTATAATTCTTTGCAAGGTTATCTTTTCAGTAATGAAAAATACTTTGGCGCGACTATCGGTCGATATGGAAACCGCATTGGCAATGCATCCTTTACTATCGATGATCAAACCTATTCGATTGCAAAAAATAATGGTGAACATAATCTACATGGCGGAATAAAAGGATTTCACGCTCAAATTTGGGATGTTACACAAATTGACGATAGCACATTAGAACTCCGCTATCTTTCGAAAGATAAAGAAGAAGGCTTTCCTGGCAACTTAACAATAACATTAACCTATCAATTGACCAATAAAAACGAATTATCTATTGACTATAAAGCGACTACCGATCAAAAGACCATCGTAAATTTAACCCATCATTCTTTTTTCAATTTAGCAGGAGAGGGGAATCCAAGCATTCTCCAACATCAGCTTCAGATCAATGCTGATCAATATACGCCCGTTGACAAAGGCTTAATCCCTATAGGAGAACACGCTAGTGTAGAAGGAACACCTTTTGACTTTAGAAAACCATTTGCTATTGGAAAAAGAATAGGAAACGACCAGGAGCAAATTCGTCGTGGTCGTGGCTATGATCATAATTTTGTTTTAAATAAAACTACTGGAAATGATTTATCCAGTGCCGCAACAGCGTATGATCCAACATCGGGTAGAGTAATGGAAGTCTTGACTACTGAACCAGGTCTACAATTTTATAGCGGTAACTTTCTTGCTGGAAAAGATATTGGCAAGTCGGGAACACCTTATCCATTTCGTTCTTCTTTTTGCCTGGAGACACAGCATTTTCCAGATAGTCCAAATCAATCGAATTTTCCATCAACTATTTTGAATCCAGGGGAAACTTATAACTCCGTATGTATTTATAAATTTTCGGCGAAGTAAAAGTGAGAGTTAGACCCTCCCCAGCCCTCCCTTAGAAGGGAGGGGGTACTATCCAATCTATTTTTCTTTCAACGGTATGCTTGCTTCTTTTTTATTTAGCAAATCCATGTTGATAATGATTGCCATATTTATAAAAAAGAAAGAACCCATTTTATCGGTTTCGATCATATCATTAATTAAGAGAAAAGCATTAATAACAATAAGAGAAAGAATGGCCCCCATGACGATACCTTTGCGTGTTTTATTTTTAGAAGCATGATAGACTTGCTCGCCTTTGATGAGCGCATAAAAACTCATCGCCATAAATATCAACATACCCAAAAAGCCTTGTTCGACCATCATCAAAAGAAAATAACTGTGAATCCCTGATTGTTCCGGATTATCACTAACATAGGTTTTAAAACTAGTTACCGTATAGGATTTATAAAAATTATAAAAATTCCCTGGTCCATAACCAGTAACTGGCTTATCTGCGACCATTCGGATTCCAGCGATCCAACGATAAAACCGTTCCATCGTAGAGATATCCTCTCCCGCAGCTGTTGCCTCAACTAAATTATCAAATTTATAATGCGTAACGGTATGTTCAAAATCGGGAGCGTAATCCAAGTAAGTGTTATTGTTGTACATGTAAGTAAAACCAAGAACAACCACCAGCATAGACGTTGCCAGTGTTAATTTTACTAATTTAAATCGAACAATAAAATAAGCACCAAAAGCCATAAACAAAGTAATATAAGCCGTACGAGTATAGGATAATTGTATTGCGATCAATAAAGTAAGAAAGCTTGAATTCAAAACGATTCTCTTAAAGCTATAGGATGGATACCAGCGCCGTGCAAACCAAACGAAGGGGATAAACAAGGCTAGCAAAGCAGCATAATTTACATGATTTCTGTAAAAAGGATCGAGTACACCACCTACCGTATCAAAAGTAAACCCTCGCATACCGTGTTGTACTAAAATTGCAAAAACGGTAAACATCAAAGGAATCAATATACACCAAAAATAAGTTTTAAAATCTTTTTCTTTTTTCAAGATACTTCCCGCTAGAAAAAAGAACACAACGATATACCATAGTTTCGCCAATGAAAATTTCAGAGAGACAATAAACATACTCGACGTAATTGTCGTTGCAAAAATCCAAAGTAAATGCAAGGTCAATAATACAGCAAGCGGATTACGAATAAATTCGCTGCTCATTTCCCGTCCATAACGAATAACATATATACTATAAACCAGCAGTAGTCCAATCATCAACGGCTCTGTAGGCAAATCAGTTGCCAGACCATTATCAAAATAAAACTCGGTAGATAGTGGAATGCAGATGATTAGAAAGAAAAATATTTTTCGGAAATCAATAATGGTCATATAGACCAAAATCAAAAATGCCGGAATCCCCGCAAGGTACAACATATCAAAAGCCACCCCGATGAAAATACTCAGAAGGGTAATCACCGCAAAACCTTTAAAAATCTGCAGACTTTGCGTTGGTATAGTTGATATTAATGGGTTACTTGGCATAGACAATATCTCGCCAGTTTACATCTTTATAAACATCCAGAATAAGGACCACAATGATACTTAAAATAAATGCGATAAAAACAGCTGCTAAACAAATAATCGATCGCTTAGGTCTGGATTTCCGAAGGGGAACTTCTCCCTTTTCAACTAAGAAAATCGTATTAATATAGGAATTTCTTTTGGCTTCTAATTGCTTTAATCGTTCCTGATCCAGACTTAATTGCTCGCTCGCTTCTTCATGAATTTGCTCTAGTAATTCAACCTGACCCACCCCTTGATTGAATTGGTCCAACATACTATTCAGCTTTAATAATTGTTGATCCATTCCACTAACCATCGCATCAATCATTGCAATCGTATCTCTCCACATCGCTCTATTTTTACTAGCTAAAATCCCCCGTCGTGCAGACTCCCTAGCTCTTCTTGATTCTACTTGCGATATTTGTTTTGCCAGACCTTCACTCTGCGTTAAGGTATTATAAACACCATAATACTTTCGGATTACTTGCATGCTGTCATTAAGCTCTGTGACATATTTAACCTTATCATCAATCGTGGTTCTCAAGGTCTTAATCTTTATATCCTGCCCACCTTTGATTATTCCCTGTGCAATCTCTGAAACTTTCTCGCGAGCAGCATTTGTCATTGCAGCAGCCATATTTGGATCTTTATCTTCCACCGCTATTTCTATTGCATCGTATTTCGTCTTTTTCACATTATAATGAGAACGAAAAACCTTAGACACATTAAATGCTGCAAACTTATGGGTAGAGTCAATATCGTAATGTTCGAAAAGCTTAAATTTATTGATTAAAAAATTGGCAACATCATTAGATTCCGCAATCGTCAATATACGATCCATATCTTCCGACTCGCCATAGTAATCTCTTTCTCCAGTTGCTATACCGACAGGTTCAGGCAATGCCTGATCCGGACTCGCTGCATAAAATGTTGTATAAGAAAGGTAATAATTATCTAAAAAAAGTGAGATAACTACAGCGCCAATCGCTGCAATAACACAAACCGTGATGATTTGTTTTTTCCACTTAAACAAGGTTTTGAGTACCCCTAAAAGATTGTCTTTATGTTCCATCTAGTTCTATTTAATGTTTTGACGTCACTTAGTCCCTTTTTTGATTCCGCAAAATTATAAAAATTTGACGGTCATTTCCATTCCAGTCTCTTTATTCCACTAAAGTCAATCAGCTTAAACAAAAAGGCAAGACTAAGTCCTAAAACAATATTGATTAAAAATTTATAAATCCAGTTAATTTCGGCGTATTCCATTAAAAGATAACTTCCTCCAATAATAAAAACGATAAAACCAGTCAGCTGAAAAACCGCAGCATAATCTATTTTAAGGTTAAAAGTTTTGAGCACTAATACTATTTCCGCAATTAAAACAAAAAACTGCGTAATAACGGTAGCTATTGCAGCTCCTTCAGCTTTTATACTAAGAATTAAAAAGTAATTAAAAATGACATTCATGATCACCCCAATTAGAAATATAGCATTCAACTTCATCAAAGATCCATTTGCGGTCAACAAGGTTCCGAAAATATGAATTCCACTAATTGCTACAAAACTAGTCATTAGATATTGGAGAATTCCGCCCCAATATGGTGTCGCTTCTGTATATAATAAATGCATGATTTCGTCACTATAAAAACAGGTAGCGGTTGCCAAACTTATTGCTCCACCCCAAATAAACAAAATACTAAACCGGAGTAGAGCCTTTATAGATTGATTGGCTTTAATCATTCTCGAAAACATCGGGAGCAATAAGCCTGCGAATAAAAATCCAACCATATTCCCCGCATCCAATAGACGAAATGCCGAAGCGTAAGCCCCTGCTTCATAAGCTCCATCCGGAAGTAAACGTTCGATCATCACGCCATCGATTCGAGTATAAGCCATCATTAGAAAAACGACCAGCGCATAAGGGTAACTCTCTTTTAAAATCAGTTTTAGGAAAGCTGGATTAAATTTAAACCGCAGGCGATCTAATTTTTTAGATACTACACCAAATGCTACCAGCGCTGTAATAAGCAAGGCTAAGGTTTGACCATATACAAAATACTCAATCGTAAACTGCTCTTTAAAAGGAGATACCCACAGTAAAATTCCACAAAACAGAATCATCAATAATTTATCCATTGCAGAAAGTATGCTGTCTGTACGATACATCGCCAAGCCAGAAACATTCGATCGCAAATACATGATCAAGGAGATAAACAATTGATTGAGTATGATAAAAAATAAAAGGTGGAAATGAATTTTATAGCCAGAAAACCAGGCTACTAAAAACGTCAAGCCAATAAAGAAGACTCCTAGAAAGCATTTAAGGATTAAAACATTTGGAAGGTATTTCGGTAAGAGCTGACTGTGTCGAGCAATGTTTCGATTATTAAAACTATGAATTCCGAAATCGTTGAAAATTTGAAGCAGGTAAGTTAGATTGAGGAGCGCGAAATAAACACCATACGTTTCTGCCCCTACAACATTTTGAACTGTTCGGTCAATTCCGAAAATAAAGAAGGGCTTGATCAGAAGATTGATCGAGATTAAGAATACGATATTTATTAAAAATTCGCGTTTCATTTTGTTTTGTGATCATGCAATAGAGGTACCTACAAGGCAAAGTTATGCCTATAGAAACACCTAAAACATGATTTTTTTCTTCAAAGGTTCTGCAAAATAGGGATATCCCCTGATTTTTAAACATCGATTCGTTTATTTTGAGTATTAAATAGGAAAAGATTAACTGACCTTTAGTTGTCAATTAATCTTTTCGGAGCCAGGAGTTCATTTTTCTGCTTGACAGATTTAATCTTCAACAATCACTAAAGGAGTAGATTTTCGCATTTGCTTAGAAAAAACCTGGATGTAATAGCTTCCAGCTTGTAAGTTTGAAACATCCACTTCTAAAAGTTGAATGTTTTCTGGTTTTTTGATTTGATGAACAACCTGCCCTAAGCTATTATAAACCAATACTCTAGCTGATGCAACTTTAAAAAGAATTCCAACATCAAGAGAAAATTGATCATGTACAGGATTTGGAATCACCTGAATTTTGGAATGAGTATTCATTTGACGAGGATCCCCTTCATTACCAATAAATCTAAACGCAGGATCTTCGTCCTCAGACTCTGCAAGACCAAAAGGATCACTAATAAACATACTATAATCTTCTACTTCTCCATAAGAGAAAACGGAACAGGAGCTGGAAGCGGGGCTATTATATTTCATAGATACCCGTAATCGATAACTTATGTTAGGTTCAATGTCTGTTGGAGGATCATAAACAAAACTCACTGGTTCCGTTGAGGGTGAACTCGCAAAAATTAACTCCCCTTCATCTTCAAAAGAATTATTTTTATTGTAATCAGCCCAAACCTTCCAACTTTGCGGTGCAGGAGCACCGCTGAACCCCGGAGTAAGAGTAAATGTTCTAGGGCTTCCCATTCCCATCCCAAAATTCCAACAATAATCCTCAAAATAACCATTGTTATTTCCAGTAGTAGATACAGCTGTCGCTGCAACTTCTTCTATCCACTCATATTCTGTCGACAAGCCTTTTGACTCGCAGGTATATCGATACCCTCGGATTTCTACCGTATAATCTTCCACTTCCCCATAAACCCAATTTCCACAAGGGCTTGGTGGTCCTCCCCATTTCATAGCAACCCGCATCGTCGTAAACCCACTTAAGGCATTTTCCCAAACATTAATTTGAAAACCTAATCCTCCGGTTGGAGCACTAGACAAAAAAGCCTCTTCCCCATAGTCTTCAAAATCTCCATCTTGATTATAATCAATCCATACTCCAAAATATTGATCATATTCTACACCAGAATAACCAGGACTGATTCCCATAAAGAAACATCTTCCTTTTACTAACTGAAAAGGATTTTCAGCGGTATAATCTCCATACCCTTCATCACTTCCTGAGGTATGTTTATCAAAAGCTAAACGAACGCTGGCGATCCATTCATAATTGGCATTGTTTCCACTAGCATCACAGTAGCCCGCATAAATATTTATTGAAAATAATATTAAGGAAAAAACAATAGGGAGTACTTTTCTCATCTTTAAATTTTTAAAAGGATTAAAAAATTAATAAAGACTTGATAAGTTAAAAACAGGATTACTTTTTCAGTTAAATCACTGTTTCAGATTTCTCCCTGGAAAGAAATGTAAATGTATAGAATTGAAATGGCTTACGCTAATTTATTCCCTTTTTTAAATCACATTCTTGGTCAAATATCAATACCCATATAAACCGCACAATGATCTGAATGAACCGCATCTTTCATATGGTAAGACTCCACTAACTGGTCTTTTAAGTTTTCGGTTACGGATTGATAATCGATCCGCCAGCCTTTATTATTTGATCTGGCATTGGCTCGATAGCTCCACCAACTGTATTCTACCTTTTCCGGATTCAGGTGACGATAAGCATCTACAAAACCACTATCAAACCATTTTGTCATCCACTCCCGTTCCTCAGGAAGGAAACCAGAATTTTTCTTATTGCTTTTAGGGTTATGAATATCCATCTCCGTATGAGCAACATTATAATCTCCAACTACAATCAATTTTTTTCTAGTCTTTTTGAGTTTTTTCACCCATTTAAAAAAATCATCGAGGTATTCATATTTAAAATCCTGTCGAATATCACCTGCAGTTCCACTTGGGAAATAACAATTCAAAATCGTGACATCACCGAAATCCGCTCGAATGATTCTCCCTTCTCGATCATATTTTTCTATTCCACAACCCGTAACAATTTTGTCTGGCTCCGCTTTGGAAAAAATAGCTACACCACTATAACCTTTCTTCTCTGCAGAAAACCAATTATGATGATAACCCAATTCCTCAATCAAAGCCACTCCCACCTGTTCCTTCATTGCTTTGGTCTCTTGAACACAAACGATATCGAATTGATGTTCTTTTAAAAAATCAAGGAATCCTTTTTTAATTGCGGCACGAATACCATTGACATTATACGATATAATCTTTTTCATTTTGACGTTATTTTAAATTCCTCAATTCGATTTATTTTTTTTAAAACAGGGGCTAAAACAAAACTTTAAGAGCCAAATCCTGTTCAACCCTTTGAATATTACTTTGGCAATATTAAGAAATGAAACACAATAAACCTATCACCTTTTTAATAATGATGATCGTTAAGCAATTTTCATAGATAATATATGGCTGTTTATTGATTTGTTTTGTTAAAAATCGCCTTAACCAGGCAAAACTCGTATAAACTATAGAAATTTGATTGCTTAAATTCAATTACGCTTATGAAAAAGTTATTTACACTTTTATTAGTTTTTCTCACCTGGAGTATTGGTTCTTTAGATGCGCAGCGCGGTGACTGGCAAGGACAAGGTAGACAGGGCGGCGGACCTCCTAAAGTAACCGTCAAAGGAAAAGTAGTAGACAGTCAAACTAATGCACCCCTTGAATTTGCGACCGTTACTTTTTTTTCGAACAAGGATGAATCTATTAAGGGTGGAGGAGTGACAGATATCGATGGAAATTTTAGCATCCAAACAACTCCTGGAACTTATGCAAAAGTGGAATTCATCGCTTATCAAGCCTTAGTTATAAAAGACATTGAATTTGAAAAAGGTGTCCCTGTAATTGATCAGGGAACAATCAAGTTGTCTGCGGATGCAGCCGTATTAGAGGAAATAGAAGTCACTGCCGAAAAAAGTCAAATGCAAATATCGTTGGACAAAAAGGTATTTAATGTTGGAAAAGATCTATCCAGTAGAGGTGGCTCTGCAGAAGACATCTTAGATAACGTACCTTCCGTCGCCGTTGATATCGAAGGAAATGTAACCCTGCGGGGAAGTGGTGGCGTAAGAATATTAATCGATGGAAAGCCATCAGGTCTTGTTGGAGCAGACAATGCGAATGGTCTTCGTTCCATCCCCGCCAATATGATCGATAAAGTAGAAGTGATTACGAATCCTTCAGCAAGGTATGAAGCGGAAGGCATGGCAGGAATTATCAATATCGTTTTGAAGAAAGATCAAAAGAAAGGACTCAATGGATCCTTTGACATCACTGTTGGTCTTCCAGAAACCTATGGCGCAGCGATTAATTTAAATTACCGAAAGGACAAACTCAATTTTTTCGTCAACTATGGTTTACAATACCGAACAGGCCCGGGAGGTGGATTCACTTATCAGGAGAATTACGTAAATGATACGACGTTCATTTCTGACCAAAAACGATCTATAAACAGGAGCGGACTAAACAACAGTGTCCGATTTGGTGCTGATTATTTCTTCTCTCCAAAAAGCACCTTAACAACCGGAATGACCTACCGAATTGGAAAAGATGATAATAATTCGACGGTCGAATATTTCGATTACACGAACAACCTGAATCAACTTGACCTTTACACTATTCGTACGGATGATGAAACAGAAGACGAATCAAACCTTGAATATTTTATTACACATACTCAAAAATTTAAAAGAAAAGGGCACGAGATTATTACAGACATTCGATACTCAGACAAGTCCGAAGTCGAAAGTTCAAACTTGACTGAAGAGTATTTCGATGGCGACTTATTTCCGACGAATGCCGCAGACCTTCTGCAGCGCTCTAGAAATGACGAAGGTAATGGCAACTTGCAAATTCAAATAGATTATGTCCAGCCTTTCGGCAAAGATGGAAAATATGAATTAGGCTATCGAAGTTCTTTTCGGGATATTACTAATGATTATCTCGTTGAGCAGTTTGACGATGTTAACTGGATACCGCTTGACGGATTCAACAATAATTTCATTTACGATGAAAACATCCATTCGGTCTATGGAATCTATGGTAATAAATTCAAACGATTCTCTTATCAGGCGGGCTTACGTTTTGAAGCGACAGATTTAAATACCGAGCTTGAACAAACGAATGAAGTAAATGATACACTTTACTCCGGTTTTTTCCCAAGTGTATTTTTGTCTTACGAAGCAGATGGTCAAAATTCTTTTCAGGTAAGTTATAGTAAGCGATTACGAAGACCAAGATTTTGGGATCTAAATCCATTTTTCACCTTTAGTGATGCTCGGAATATATTTAGCGGTAATCCGAATGTCGGCCCGGAGAATACAGACTCTTACGAATTGAGCTATATCAAATACTGGGATAAAGCATCCCTGACTTCCAGTATTTATTATCGACACTCTACGGATGTGATTTCGCGAGTGCTCATTGACAATGGAGATGGGACAACAACAAGAAGACCTGAAAACCTAAACACCCGTGATGATTATGGTTTCGAATTCACTTATAATGTCCAACCGTATAAATGGTGGCGGATGAATGGAAATTTCAATCTTTTCCGATCTATTACAGATGGAAGTAATGTCAGTCAAGGATTCAACGCAGATACTTACTCCTGGCAGACCAGAATCACATCCAGAACCACGATCCTCAAAGACCTTGATCTTCAGGTTCGAGGAAATTATAGAGGTGCTCGAGAAACGATACAAGGTCGTCGAAAACCTGTTTATACCTTTGACATTGGAGCGAGTCGAGATATTTTCAAAAAGAATGGAACCATCACTTTAAGCGTCAGAGATGTTTTCAACTCTCGAAGAAGAATGTCGGAAACCTTTGGTGACGGCTTTTATAGAAATTCCGAATTTCAGTGGAGAGCTCGTGCAGCAACCCTCACTCTAAATTATAGACTCAATCAGAAAAAGAAACGAGGCGGTGGTCGTAGAGGCGGTGGTGATTTTGAAGGCGGAGGAGGTGAATTCTAAAATATCAAGAGGTTAAGGAGAGTTAAGGTAGGGCACAGAGAAAGTTTCGTTGACAAATTCTATTTGTTGGTTGAGAACAATTGTTACTTCCTTATTTTTTTATCATATTTAAGACATGAATAGCCTGGGCAAAAAAAGTACTTGGTTACAAATTCTCTTTTGGGGAGTGATTTGGGTTTTAATTACACTAATCCTCCTGGGTTTTGAAAACCTGGATACTACGCTAATCCGTTCGCTACAAACCTTCATTGGAATTTTCATAGTCCTTTTTATCAATCTGGAAGTCTTACTTCCGCGTTTGTATTTCAGAAAAAAAATACTCTTGTATATACTCGGGAGCATTGCGCTTATCCTATTCACTTTTTTATTATTAGAATGGGATGCATTGCCTTGGTCTGATTTTTTTGACACTAACCAGGGAAGACGTCCCCGAGGACGACATCCTTCAAATTATCGTAAGTTCTTTATTATTTTCAGCAAGATCACACCTTATTTGATTGCATTGTTCGGAAGTTCGTTATTTACCATCTCTAGCTTTACAAGCTCTAAAGAAAAAGAATCTGCGCAGTTAAAAGCAGAAAAACTAGAGGCTGAGATGAAGTTTTTAAAATCTCAAATCAATCCACATTTTCTTTTTAATGCGCTCAATAACATCTATACCCTTTCTGTTCTAAAATCAGACGACACACCAGAAAATTTATTAAAGCTTTCCGGTATGCTTCGATATATGTTGTACGATTGTAAAGAAGATCGAGTACCTTTAAAAAAGGAGTTGGAGTATATTGATAATTTTGTTGAGCTAAATAAATTAAAAGATAGTCAGGGTTTAAATATTGAATTAAATCTGGATCGAAGTAAACCCAACATCATGGTTGCGCCCTTGATTTTTGTTCCTTTTATTGAAAATGCTTTTAAGCATAGTAAAATAGAAGATCTCGAAAATGGATGGATAAAAATTAATTTAGAAACCATAGGAGACACCTTAGTATTTGATGTAAAAAATAGTGTATCAGAGACTAGTTTTTCAAAAGATGAAGTAGGAGGAATTGGTTTAAAAAATGTCAAACGACAATTGGAGTTAGTCTATCCCGACAAACATGAGCTAGTAATTAATAAAACGGATCAAGCTTTTCATGTAGAATTAAAAATCGACTTATAAATGAACAAAATAAAATGCCTCGTTGTCGATGATGAAGAATTAGCTCGATCACTCTTGGAAAATTATATTTCAAAATTACCAAACCTTGAGCTTGTTGGAAAATGCAAAAACCCATTGGAAGCAATGGCTGTTTTGGAGAAAGAACAGGTTGACTTGATCTTTTTAGATATTCAAATGCCCGAACTTACAGGCGTAGAATTTTTAAAAACGCTAACGAAAAAACCCCATGTAATTTTTACAACGGCTTATTCGGATTACGCTATAGAAGGCTATGCACTTGACGTCATTGATTATCTATTAAAACCTTTTAGCCTTGAACGTTTCATTCAGGCCGTAAATAAAGCGCAAGAACGAATCAATTTAAAAAAAGACGTTTCACAAAACGCTTATGACAAAACCAAAGATCACATCCTCGTTAAATCAGAGCACAAAGTTCATCGCCTTAAATTAGATGAAATCCTTTATATTCAAAGCATGCGGGAGTATGTTGCTTATCATATTCCGGGCAAAAGAATCCTTTCTTTAAACTCTTTAAAAAAACTGGTTCAGATACTTCCGGATGATCAGTTTATCAGAATCCATAAATCATACATCGTCTCTATTGATAAAATAAAAACACTGGAAGGCAACCTCGTCCATATCGGTACCGAAAAACTTCCAATTGGTGCTATTTACAAAGATGTCGTTTTGGCTAAAGTTTTTTGATACTTTTCTTTTTATCTTTATTAAATGATTCGTTTAGCTTTAACCATTTTCATTTATTTTTCCCTTTTAGTCCATTCGTTTTCTCAGCATACCATTGGACTATTTCTTAACGATTCATTGTCCTTTAATGGTTATACCCTAATCGCTCCAGAATATTCTAATACGTATTTAATTGACAATTGTGGATATATTGTCAACACCTGGGAAGCCGAACAAAACCCTGGCGCTTCCACCTATTTATTAGAAAATGGAAACTTATTGCGAACAGGTCAAATTAATAGCAATTTTAATGAAGGAGGCTCAGGTGGCCGATTGGAGTTATATAATTGGGACGGTGAATTAATCTGGCAGTATGATTACTCATCAATAAGTCATCATCAACATCATGATGTCGCAGCCATGCCCAACGGTAACATTTTACTGATTGCCTGGGAGTCCCACACTCCTTTAAATGCTGTAAATAATGGTCGCGATCCAAATTTAACCAGCCCTCTGGGTGTCTGGTCAGAGCGGATTGTCGAATTAGAACCTGTTGGAACGAATGATGCAAATATCGTGTGGGAATGGAACCTTTGGGATCATATTATTCAAGACTTCGATAGTACAAAGATAAACTTTGGGACTGTGGCGGAACATCCAGAATTGGTTGATCTAAATTTTGAAGCAAATCCTGGCGGTGGTACTTCAAGCGGCCATGATTGGATTCATTTTAATTCCATCGATTACAACCCTGTTCTGGATCAGATTGTAGTAAGCTCCAGATTTTTTGATGAGTTTTGGATCATTGATCATAGCACAACAACAGAAGAAGCCGCAGGACATTCAGGAGGAAATGCGGGAAAGGGTGGCGATCTAATTTATCGTTGGGGGAATCCTCAATCCTATAAACGTGGAACAGATGATGATCGAAAACTATTTGGCCAGCATGATGTCCAATGGATCGATCAGGGACTTCCCGATGAAGGCAAGATTCTGATTTTCAATAATGGTTTATTTCGCCCTGGTGGGAATCATTCTTCTATCGATATTATTGAGCCGCCGCTTGATACGGATGGAAATTATGTACTTGAAAATGGAAATGCTTACGGTCCCGATAATTTATTTTGGTCTTACACCAGCGATCCCCTAGAAGATTTTTATTCTGCAAATATATCAGGTGCGCAACGCCTTCCAAATGGAAATACTTTAATCTGTTCTGGTCGTAGCGGTTTTGTTTTTGAGATAACACCGGACAATCAGATTGTCTGGGAATATATCAATCCGGTTAGAACAAATTCTGGCCCGATGCTCCAAGGCAGCAATGCTTCTTTTCTACCGAATTTTTTATTTCGAGCCTATCGCTATGGCACAGAATATCCCGCTTTTGAAGGTAAAGATTTGAGTCCTGGTGATCCGATCGAACTGGATCCGATTGCTTATGATTGTACTATTTTCGAAACGCTCACTACTACTGAATCGCCTAATCTTTTATCGAATATTTCTTTAATAGAAAACCCTGCATCTTCTTTTTTAAAAATAAAAAACCCTTCGCAGGAAAATATTCGAATTGAAGTTTTCGATATAAACGGCAGGATTGTTGAAAATTACTCTACGATGGATGTTCTTTTTGAAGCCAATATTCAAAACTGGCTTTCTGGATTTTATTTTGTAAAAATCAGCAAGACGAATAAGCAGGATTCGATGGTTACAAAATTTGTGAAGTTATAGCTGCAACATCTTCGTTTTTATCTTTATAATAAGAGGGTAATAGATAATGATATCCATACTATAAGTACCTTGCCACATATATCTATGTCCAAGTACTTAATTATTAATATTTTTCTGTTAAATAAAAACCAATGAAAAAAGCAATCCTTTTTGCCACTCTGCTTTTGTTAATATATAGTTGTAGCAACAAAGCAGAAAAAAACGCTGAAAAACCCCTCACAGGGGAAGAGTCATCAAAAACAATTGATGTCCAACACCAGGAAAAAAATGCATTGACGTCTAAAAAATTGGATAGCAAAACTTATTCCCTTGCGTCTGCTCATATCGAATACGCCAATTTTCTTCCTCAAGAATGGATAGATCAGGTAGCAAAAGTGAGTTTTCCTTCTATTTTTGAAAATACTGAAATCGACCAAATTGAGGTAAAGGTAAACTCATTTAAACCACCTTTCTGGGAACATCCAATTGCGGTATCCCATATTCGCTTGTATCATGGAGATGCATTCGAAAACCTATATGTTTTGAGCTTGCCTGATAATAAAGGTAATTTAAGCAAAGAACAATCGTATGTTCAGAATATTGAAAGTCACCCTTGTACAGATTGCTACCTGTTAGACATCTCTACAGAAGGCAATACTTGTATTGGAACGTTTGCCCTGGATCGAAAAATGACCAAATTAAACAGAAGGGAACTTGAATACAATTTAGAGGAAGGATATTTCTCTTGGGGAGAAGTCTTATCAAATGGTTCGATGCCTATAGATGAGATAACATCCAAAACGCCTACCGCTCCTAATGCAAACAATTTCAAATTATGCACATCAGAAGAGGTTTCTGATTGTTATATAACGGGCATTTTCGATAAAGATGGAGAGGTCTATATCAATGTAGATTTTATTACTTACGAAATTGTAGCGGGAACGGAAAACACCGATACAGAAGAGTACAAAATCATTAATAACAATCCAAAAATCAGAACCTTTAAAGTCAAGGATGGTTATTTGGAGTGTAGCCGCAGCAAACCAATTTTCGTTCATGAGTTAGTTGATAAAGCCATGGAAATTCCAACAACGATTTTCAAACTAGAAGCGAAAGACGGTGAAATACAAGAATTGTACATAGATATTTGTTCTGGCTAAGCCAATAAGTAATTCAACGAATGCGGTGAATACTTCTTCAAAAAACAATCAATAATAAAATGTATGTTTTTTCATTTTCCTTTCGCTTTTCACTGGTTTAATCACTAGTTGATAAAGACCTTAACGAATAAGATCAAGGGAGGACATCTTCTCTCGATCCCTTCTTCGTAGATAAAATCTGCCCGTTTATCAAACAGGAGCAAATTCATTGAGTTTTTAAAGCCATTCATTGAGTTTTCTTGATTTCAGCTTAATTTAGGCGCAATTTAGAGTTGTAGTTAAATTAAAAATCTTAAAATTTCAATTATATGAAAAAGTCAATAAAAATTTCCCTTGTTGCATTTTTTGCAGTTCTACTTAGTACAGCTGTATTTGCTCAACGTGGCCATGGGGATAAAAACCCTGAACAACGTGCTGAAAAGATAACGAAGCATATGACAGAATCCCTTAATCTTAGTGAAGCTCAAACGGCTAAAGTAAAAGCGATTCATCTAAAATATGGAGAGCGCATGAAAGCAATGCGGTCTCAGCAAACAGAAGATGATCGAAGTAAAAAAAGAGCCGCAATGGAAAAAGTGCGCGCTGATCGTGATGCAGAAATAAAAACCGTTTTAACGGAAGAACAATATCAAAAATTTCAAGAATCACCTCGTCGAGGTCCAAGAGGTGGACATAAAGGGTTTCGTAAAGGACATGATCGTAAACATAAAGGAGCTAGAAAAGCGGCGAAGAATGAAGAAATCAATGCTATTCTTGTAAAGCAAAGAGCGAAACTGGAAACTAAAATAACTGCGGAAGATAAAGCAACTATTGCTCAACTTCGAACAGCAATAGAAAAAGACAAAGTCGCTGCTAAAGCGAAAAGAAAAGAGATGAAGGAGGAGCGACAAAAAGGAGAACGTCCATCTCGTGAAGAACGAAAAAAACGTAAAGCTGAATTTAAAAACAACCCTAATCATGTTAAGCTGATGGAGTTGACTGAAAAATATTCCGCTGACATTAAGCCCCTTTTAGAGGAAGTAAAACCAGAGATCAAAGCATTGAAAGAAGCGGCTAAAGCAGAAAGGAAAGGAGAGAAAGAGGAAAACTTCAAAGGAAAGAAAGACAGAAAAGATCGTGGTCATCGCAAAGGCAGAAAAGGATGGAAAGGTAAAAAAGAAATGACCGAGGAAGAGAAAGTGGCAAGAAAAGAAAAAGGGAAGCTTAAAAAACAAGCGCACTTTTTATTACTAGATCCTAATGAGACCGTAACCCAAAAAGCGCTTAGTCCAGCAAATACTTTAACTGCGGTAAAAGTCTATCCGAATCCATCTCGAGGCATTAGCCAAATTGAATACGAATTGAAAGAAGCAGGATCCGTATTAATTGAACTTCGAGATAAAGAGGGTAGTCTTTTGGATACCATCGAACGTTCTGAAAAATCAGCGGGTAAGCATAAGACGAGTGTTAATTTTGGAAAATACACTGTTGGAATTTACTACATCGTATTGACCGACAAAAACGGCGCAACAATTTCTGAAAAAGTAATCCGATAAATATAATATGAATTTAAAAAAGGCTAGGAGCGTTCGTTCCTGGCCTTTTTTATTTTTATTAAAAAAATATTCTAGCAACTGTAACATTTCATAATATTCTGTCTCTAAAGGGCAAAACATAAAATTTATATTATGAAAAAGATTACAAGTTTATTTATCCTGTTGTTAAGTTTAAATTTTTTATTTGCTCAAGATGACTATTCTTTTAAAATTGAAAAAAGTGGCGTTGGAACAGAGCATATCATTTTAATTCCTGGTTATACCTGCGCCGGAGAAGTCTGGGCATCAACACTCCAACAATTAAATCCTGGCTTTTCATGTCATACATTGACGATGGCTGGTTTTGCAGGGCATAAAGCACAAGCTAGCCCATCTATCGAAAACTGGGTAGAGGAAATCCACGGATACATTAAAAAAGAAAAACTTCAAAATGTCCGCATTATAGGCCATAGTCTTGGCGGAGTAATTGCTCAATGGCTTGCCGCTGATTATCCTGATTTAGTACAACAAATTATTGTCGTAGACGCTTTACCTTGTCTTCCGGCATTGAGTAACCCTGCTTTTCAAAAAAGTGAAACACCAGACTGTTCGCAGGCTAATGCAATGTTTCAAAGCATGGATGATACTCAATTTGAACAGATGCAAAAAATGAATCTCCCCATGATGACGACCAATCAAGAGAAACACGAGTTGTTACTGGAATGGAGTATGTCTTCTGATCGAAATACCCTTTCTGAAATTTTTTGCCAACTAATGAATATTGATTTACGTGAAAAGATCGCATCGATAAAATGCCCATCATTGATTCTTTTGGAAGCGAATTTTAAAATGATGGATACGATGATCGTAGCGCAGTACAGCAATTTAAAAAACGCTAAATTAGCCTATGCAAATAAAGGAATGCATTTTATTATGTATGACGATCCAGAATGGTATCTGGCACAAGTCAATACTTTTTTAAAATAACCAACATCCTTTTTGCTCATTTCAGCAGACCAAAAAATGACATTCGAAACAATATACCAAACCTTTAGTCCTAAGATTTACCGGCTCTGCATGGGCTATGTAAATGATGAGGATTGGGCAAAGGATTTAGTACAGGAAACATTTATTTCTGTTTGGAAAAACCTTCCGAAGTTTAGAAACGAAGCAGCTATTGGAACCTGGATTTATCGAATTGCAGTTAATAATTGTTTGCGACAAATTAATCGAAAGAAACCAACAACGAAGCTTAAGGATTTCCCTCAAATGGCTTCTACTGAATCTACAGAACGACCAAACGAGCACATTGTGTTTTTACGACAATGTATCGCCGAATTAAAAGAGATCGATCGAATTATCATTTCGATGGTATTAGAAGAGATCCCACAAAAGGAAATTGCCGAAGTCCTTGGAATTTCTGATGGGAATATAAGAGTCAAAGTACATCGCATTAAAGAAAAAATAAGTCAAAAATTTAAAGAACATGGATCCTTTTAAAAACTTACAAGATGCCTGGAAGGGTCAGGAAGTTTCAGGCTTACCAGACATCGAAAACGTCAAAAAGAATATTCGGGGCTTAAGAAATAAGCTCGTACGAAAAAACATTATTGCAATCGTTCTTCTTTCCTTAACAATTTTGGTAATGATTGCGATTCTCTTTTTTATTGACTTTGAATTTGTCACTACGAAAGCTGCCGTAATCGGAATGATTGTTACGATCTCTGGCGCTATTCTTTTTATGATGCGATTAAATAATCAACTATACAAAGCAGATCGATTACAACATTCTTCTAAAGCCTATCTTGAAAAACTTAAAGGATTTAAAACGGAGCAAGGTCAAATGCAACATCGCTTAGCCATTGCTTACTTTGTAATCATAACCGCTTTATTGTATTTGTACTTTTATGAAATTTATATCATGAGTGCAACGCTGGGAATCATTGCCTATACATCAGCAACGCTTTGGATTCTTTTTGTTTGGTTTTATCTTCGACCAAAAACAATTGCAAAGCAAGAAGGTCAAATCAATAAAATGATTGAAGAAGTAGAACGAATTCAAGCACAGTTGTAGTGGAAGAGAGCATCTCTTTAATTCCATTCAAAAGTATTTATCAAATGCATGATATCCGTTTTTACAAAATCTTTAACTGGCGCTAAAGAATCAGGGCGAGACTGGGTGTTAAAATATAAAGCTCCTCGTAAAAAATGGGTCGTAGAATCCGTCAGATAAAATTGAAACGGAGAAGCAACTTCGCCTTCTAAATTAAAAGCAATTCCACTAACGCCATTTGGTTTTTGGATCACCAAATCATCAATATAGTTTGCTTTTAGATTATGCTTATTCGCTAAATCAAACGCATCGCCATTCAATTTATCGAAAGGATTTTCTTTTGTAATAGGATAATAACTGCAATGAATCCGAGCATCTAAAGAAGGTATAGTGATATCAAACCAGCAAGGATGTGCGGTTTGCTCTTCAAAAAACAAGGTATCTTGTTCGATATTTGCATATTCTGGATAATCAAAAGTGAAAGTGCAATATTCTTTGTCAAAGGGTTGATAGGCTTTTTCTGGATAATCCACCTTAGGGAATGCGCGTGGCTTCGGGGAATAAATCACTTCTTCTCCACAGCTCTGGATCGTGAAAGATGCTAGAGTTAGTCCAATTATCAGGAGAAATTTTAAAGGCTGTTTTTTCACTATGACGATTTTTTAGTTTAAAGTGATTTCTTTTTATTATCTCAGCTTCTCTGCGGTTTTATAAAGTTCGCCGCAGAGAAACGGAGAAACCGTAGAGTTGATGGAGTAGTTTTTACTTTGGTAAAGTAATCTGAATCTTTCGAATCCGTCGGTCATCAACAGAAACGATTTTAAATCGGTAATCATTGTATTTCACCTCTTGTTCTTTTTTAGGGATTCGGCCAACGATCTCCAAAATCAATCCGGCAACAGAATCCGCATCCCCTTTAATCTCATCAAAAGAATTCGTATCAATTCCAATTACCCGACAAAGATCATTCAACAAAGTCTTTCCTTCAAAAATATAATTATAGTCGTCTAGTTTTTGATAATCCAGTTCTACTTCATCATCAAATTCATCTTTGATCTCTCCAATGACTTCTTCCATAATATCTTCCAGCGTGACAATTCCAGAGCTTCCTCCAAACTCATCAACGACAACAGCCATATGCATTCGCTGCAATTGAAATTCCCTTAACAAGTCATCAATTTTTTTAGCCTCCGGGACATACATTACATTCGTTTGAATAAGTTCTTGCCACTCATAGCTGACATCTTCATCCAGATGCTCCAGTAAATCTTTTACATAAAGAATACCGGTAATATTATCAAAATCTTCATCATGAACCGGAATCCTGGAATAACCAGAATTGGTAACCAGCTTTAAAAGATCACCATAATTATCTCGAAAATCGACCGATACGACATCTACTCTTGACCGCATAATTTGTTTGACGGACACATCTCCAAACTTTACTATTCCTTTCAAAACATCAATTTCCTGATCACGATGCATATCATTTTCAATAGTTAATTCAATCGCCTGATCGATATCTTCCCGGCTGGTTAGTTTTCCATTGGCCGTTCTTCCTTTCAGTCTTCTTTCGATAATATTAGTGCCTCTTATTAAAACAGAACTGATGGGCTTAAAAAACCCATTCAGATAAATCAAGGTTTTTGACATAAACTTCGCCAGACTAACATTATTAATCTTTGCATAAATCTTAGGGGCCACCTCTCCAAAAAGCACCAGCAAAAAAGTAACACCAACCACTGTTATGATAAAGTGCAGTGTACGACCTGAAACAAGATCGGAAATCCAAGTTGGAAAAACCGACATCCAGGCTTCGCAAGTCTCCTCTTTAATCAAATATTTCAATAGAAAATCTGAAATAACGACGATCGCAATATTGATAAAATTATTACTGATGAGAATAGTTGCCAATAGACTTCTTGGCTGATCTTTCAGGCGAAGGATACGCGCTGTTGCTTTTGAATTTTCCTGGGTGATCTTCTCCAGATCATTAATCGTCAGACTAAAGAAGGCAACTTCAGAACTGGAAATCAAAGCCGAACAAAATAGAAGCAGAATGATTAAAATAATTCCAAAAGTCAATCCAAATGCGGATACTTCTAAAGGTATGAATTGAAAAAAACCAGTCGTATAATGGAGAAAGGGTTCAGGGTCCAAATTTTTGGAAGTTATTTTAGTAATAGTCAAAAATTAAATCCCTCTTTTTATTTAAAAAGTTAGCTCAACATCGTTCTTTTTAAATCTCTTTCCCGATAGCTATCGGGATCTCTAACTTTTTAAAATCGGGAACTAATTCTTTGACCTTTGCTGAGCAATCGATCTTTTATAGAACGAGTGCAATCCTTAAGGGTTACACTCGCTCTGAAAGTATTTTTATTAAAAAGGAAGATCATCATCTGCAGATTCTGCAGGAGTAGAAGGCTCCGGACTTTTTACCATTGCTGGTTCTTGGTTCGGCATGCTATTCGAATATTCGCCTCCGGTTGATTCCCGCTTTTCTAGTAGTCTGAAGGTATTAGCAACGACTTCCGTAGTATACCGATCATTACCTTCTTTATCCTGCCATTTACGGTGCGTCAGTTTTCCTTCCACATAAACCATCTTTCCCTTTTTCAGATCTCGTTCAGCACGTTCTGCCAATTGTCTCCAAACGATAACGTTATGCCATTCGGTCTGTGTCTGCCACTCTCCGGCTTTATCTTTATAGCTTTCGTTTGTTGCTACAGAGAATTTCGCGACTACTGCGCCATTTTCTAATCTACGCACCTCTGGGTCGCGTCCTAGATTTCCAATTAAGGTTACTTTGTTAATCATTTTTACAAATTTAGAATGAATTGAATTTTCTTTATTTCAAATGCTTTAGATCGTACTTTACAACAGCATTCAATATATAGACTCCGGAAGAGTGAAAATTCCATAAAATTTTTTGAAAATATTTTTCCTGGCCTCTTTCTCATTATAAATGAGGTTTTTTAAAAAAAGTATTTTTGACCGGAAAACTACCACTAAAACAACTCTAAATATAACGAATTATCCTTGAAATACCAATCAATTATTTTAGGGAATGCAAATTTATCCAGCTTATTTTTATGTGCAAAAATGTAGGCTGTTTTTTTATAAAAAGATTGATCTTTTACTGAATAGGTCCAAAACCGAGCATTGATTTTTTGATGGCTCAGTGTCTGCTGGAAAGGCTTTGAATATTTTATCAAGGAGCTTTTTTCGGGTAATAATTTTAAATCGTACGCTTTTTGTTCTAAAGCGGTCTGATCCAGAAATTGCGAAGATTCGACCATTGGAAAATCATATAAATTTGCCCAAATATCCTTCTCCATTCGCTTATTTAACAAAACTTGTTTCCCGGAATGAATTACCAAATAATTAAAATATCGATCTCGCTTAATAAGCTTCTTACTTTTTAC
>CAYXQH010000003.1:0-33771 GCA_964467425.1 uncultured Saprospiraceae bacterium | reverse complement strand
ATCTTGCACCAAGATTTCAAATGCTCTAATGTTAGGATTCCAAATAGGCTTTGGACTTGAACTAACATTCCCTGCAAACGCAACTCGCCATACGATATCTGTATCTTCATTCACCGCTTTCTTCTTTTTAATAATAGAGGTGAATAATTTTTTGCCTTTTGTTTTATAAAATCTTAATCCGCCGTTTAGTCCATCAACATCTAAAGCTGCCAAATTGTTATAAGTATAAAATCGAACCTCTTCTTTCAGCATTTTTGAAAGAATCTGAATTAAACCATTTCCATCAAAATATATCAGAGAGGAAGAATTATCATCCACCTCATTTGCAAAAGCAAGAAAATCTTCAGAATGAGCAAGTGTTTGTCCAACAATGTGTTTATCTACAACGGTTTCTAAACTACTTCTTGAATTTGAAAAGACAACATAGCGACCAACAATAGTATAGAAAGGATTATTAAACTCTACTTTAAGTCGCTCCTCAAAAGGCGCTAAAAATTTATGCTCTACTAATTGAACAATCGGTGACATTTGATGAGTAGCAGAATACAATTCTCCATTTACTTTGCCATATTTTTCTAAATAATGTTGAGCATACTCTGCATCTTTAGATCGCATGATCAATAATCTATCTGCCGAACTATTAGGGTTCATCACCGCAAAAGCCCATTCATTTGAAACCCAGGGAGCTACATAATTTTTATACGCAGGAAATTTAGAAGTATACCGAAGTAAGCCTTGCCTCGCATATACAAAACCAGTGTTATCAGGTAGAACATCATAAATGTCCAGATCTCTTAAATTCTTAATCTTCTGGTCTTTTGAAAAAGTTTTATTACTTAGATATTCTCCGCTTAATTTTAAATCAGATAATTGATTCAAATTGAATGACATCCATGTTCCTAGATTAGCGCACATTTGCAAAAGATCACGATGCTCATTTTTAAAAAACGGCGTAAGGAACGGAGGTAGATTTTTAAAGTTTACATAGATTGCAGATTCCTTTTTCTTAGCATTGACCTTCGCTAAATGTTCAAATTTAGTATCCCTTGTAATATTCCTTTTATAATCTTTCAACTGCCTAATCCCATCTTCAATAGGTACGGGGTATTTCGAAACCAAGATTAAATTTCTATAGGTATGGACTAAAAAGGATGGCCCATTTTCGATACCCAGCTTGACATATTTTTTACCAAGAAAATTGTTTGTTTCCTGAATAAAAGGCTTCACTAAAGTTTCAATAGAGTCAATCTTTATTTTAGATTTTCGTACATCAAAAATATATAAAAAGCCAAGTTCAGTGGCTCCTACTTTTTGAGGCGTAATGACGGTTTGTATTTCCTGATGATGGAGTACAGAATCACCTAATATCAATTTAAATTGATCGAAGTCATTTTGTATCTGATGCTGTAGTGGAAAAGACTTTGATTCTTCCAGAAAAGTCGATAGTTTTGCGACTTCTGTTTCATAGAGCATAGCTGAATGTGCAGGGACAGCTTCGTAAGGAGAAATTTGTAAGAAAGGATAACGAAATATACCTAAATAGGCGTTTGAGAGCACTAAAAAACATAGTGTCCCGATAGTAAAAATTGGTAATTTTCGCTTCTTAAGTGTTGCTAGTGTCAAGTTTTCTCAAAACTGTTTGTTACTAAAATAGGCAAAATTTTACAATGACGAAACAATTACTTCAATTAGGTGCAATTTTAGGTGCTTTTTCAGTTATTTTAGGCGCTTTTGCAGCCCATTCTTTGAAAAACCACCTTAGTCCAGATCAAATTGAAATATTTCAAACTGGCGTCAGATATCAATTTTACCATACCTTTGCAATCTTAGCAGCAGGCATTCTTTCCTTGAGACGTAAGAATAAGCACTTTGGGTACGCCGGCGTACTATTTTTTATTGGTATTTTACTCTTTAGTGGTTCTTTATACTTGCTAGCTTCAAGGTATGCTTTAGGTATAGATCACTGGAGCTGGCTTGGTCCACTTACTCCCATTGGAGGAGTATTTTTTATTGCAGGCTGGGTACTTTTTTTTATAGGAACTTTAAAATTGAAGGATTTAAACAAATAGCAAAAACATGAATTCTAACTACTTGGCATATGTCAAAAAGATGAAAAAGATCGCAGATGTGGAGCATTCTATTGCAGTACTCAGCTGGGATAAAGAGGTGAACAATCCGATTAAAGGAGCTGAAATCAGAGGACAGCAAATGGCCACTCTTTCAGGTATTGCACACGATCTGCTTACGGATGATCAATTTGGATTACTCCTCGATAAATTAAGTAAAAACGGGAATGATTTAAATCCGCAAGAAGCAAAAAATATTGCTTTGACCTTGAAGCGATATCATAAGACTAAAAAGCTTTCTACCGAATTTGTAGAACGTCGTTCAAAGGTTACTTCGGAAACCTATGATGCCTGGATGAAAGCAAGAACAGCTAATGATTTTGGGCTTTACAGCAATGCCCTAAAAATCATGATGGAGCTCAAACGAGAAGAAGCTTCTTTACTTGGTTTTAAAGATCATCCCTATGATGCGCTGCTGGATGAATATGAACCAGAATATACTTCGGCACAGTTAGATCGATTATTTGAAAAGGTAAAAGAAAAACTAGTAGCATTTGCAGCTAAGATTAGACAAGCTAATCAAGTCGATGATTCCTTTTTATACAAATTCTATTCGCATCAAAAACAATGGGATTTCGGGATTTATGCTTTAAAAAATATGGGCTATGATTTTGAAGCTGGAAGGCAAGATATTTCTACTCATCCTTTTACCACAAGCTTTGGATCAAGTGATGTTCGGGTAACGACTCGAATTGATGAACATAATTTTGGAAGTATGACCTGGAGTTGTATTCATGAAGGCGGGCATGCACTTTATGAACAAGGTCTACCATTGCAACAATATGGTCTTCCAATGAGTAAAGCAATATCCTTAGGCATTCATGAATCTCAATCTCGTTTATGGGAGAATAATGTAGGACGAAGTCTCCCCTATTGGAAGGCTCATTACTCAAAGCTCCAAAGCGCCTTCCCTGAGAACTTAAAGTCTGTTGACTTAAAGCAATTTTATAAGGGTATAAATAGAATTGAGCCATCACTTATTCGTACTGAATCAGATGAAATTCATTATCATTTTCATGTTTTAATTCGGTATGAAATTGAGAAAGGCTTGCTAGAAGGTACGATTGATACAGATAACCTGGATCAGGTTTGGAATGAAAAATACAAAACTTACCTCGGGGTCGATGTTCCAAATGCAACACAAGGCATCTTACAAGACATCCATTGGGCTTTTGGATTGATAGGCTATTTCCCTACCTATTCTCTTGGTTCTTTTTATGCAGCTCAGTTTTTTGAGCAAGCAAAAAAAGACATCCCAAATCTGATAGAAAAGATTGAGCAAGGCAATAATACGCCATTACTAGAATGGCTCCGCAAAAATGTTCATGAACATGGAAAGCTTTATACAGCAGATGAGCTTTGTAATAAAATCACTGGTGAAGGATTAAACATGGATTATTTCATGAACTATGTGGAAGAAAAATATAGTGCTATTTATTAAGCAAAATCGTCCTGCCATTTTACAATAGCAGGACGATTTATAAACTATTCTAGATAGTTAGGTTGAGTCAGATTAGGCTTTTACTAAAATCAATTTTCGGTTCGTCTTCTTCTCCAGTGCCTTCTTCTTTGCCAACGCTACTTTTTTACTTGAATATTCTCCAAAGAAATATCGACGGCAGATTACTTTTCTGATCTTTTTAAAATCGTAAGTAAGCAATTCTTCAACTTCATTTTTTTCTGTTTCAGAAAGACCATAACGATCAGCAATATAATCTAACGATTTTTGCTCTTTAAAAGCGCCTAATTGGATTTTGTACTTAACTGCTTCATTAGATGTAGTTGATTCAACACTAGTCCCTCCTTTCGCAGTATATTCAGTAGGCGTGGTTTTATTTTTATACTCTTCAAAAACCTCCCATACATCAACAAGATTTTTCCACTTTACATCAGATCTGGTGAATGCACCTTTATGTCTTTCTTTAGCATATTTTAAATCTTCTTTAAGTCGATCTTTAAAATAAGAAGAATAAAAATCGCCAGATTGATATTCACTGTTCCACATCAGCTGATATACTTTTACTCTTTTACCTACCTTTTCAGTGAAACAAGACATACAGTAACTAAAGTCTTCCTTTTTCTCCGCTAATTCTTCAAAACTTCCCAATGTAGCAATTTGGATAACATAACTTTTATCGTCTTCCTGAGCGACAGAATCAAAAGCGAAAAAAGAAATAAATAATAAAACTAATAACGAGCTAGTCGTTCTCATAAGTAAATTTTTTAATGAAAAAATGAGGTTTAAATGTCTTTATTTAGGTGAGTTTAGACCGAAAGATAAGAAATATATTTCAAAATCAAATTTAAATTATTAAAATAATAATAAATCATATTCATAAAATACAAACGACCTCAATTTCGCTTAACTATTTGATTCTGTTTTGATTGTACTACTTAACACCTCATCTACTAAGCCATATTCTTTAGCTACCTTTGCTTTCATCCAGTTATCTCTATTGCAATCTTTTGCAATCTGTTCGAATGTTTGCCCAGTATGCTCGCTTAAAATGGTAAAAAGTTCATCTTGCAATTCTTGATAAAGATTGTACGTAATTTCCATATCTGAAAATTGCCCCTGAAACCCACCTGAAGTCTGATGAATCATTACCCTACTGTGTTTCAAACAAGTTCTTTTCCCTTTCGTACCGGCACTTAATAAAACAGCTGCCATAGATGCAGAAATACCTGTACAGATGGTACCTACATCAGCATTAATATATTGCATGGTATCATAGATTCCAAAACCAGCAGTGACTGATCCTCCCGGGCTATTGATGTACATTTGAATATCTCTCTTCGAATCAACAGACTCCATAAAAAGTAGCTGCGCTTGAATGACATTGGCAACGTAATCATCAATAGGGACACCTAGAAAAATAATCCTGTCTTTCATCAATCGAGAAAAAACGTCAAGCTGTACAACATTCATTTCACGCTCTTCAATGATGCTCGGTGTAAATCCACGAATAACTGGTCTTGGAGGATAGTTCGAATCCAAGAATTTATTCAGATACATTTTATTCATTTTAAGATGCAAATTAGCATAGCTTAAAAACTCTTTTTTGTGATACATACTATTTAAGTTTTATTAGAAAAGGAAAACAATATTGACAATTGTATATTTTAACCATAGAAGAAACTAAAGGTCCTTACTATTATGTGGTTATGTGGTTATGTGGTTATGTGGTTATGTAAAATATTAGTATCGAACTTATTACGCATAGGAGTGGCTATCTGCTTTGAGGCAAATGAAATCTGAATGAATTAAATAATGGTTATTGAAAAAAATTAAAAATACTAATTCACGTTAGTCTTAATTGGAGGCACCTCTTCTATCCATTTTTTTACCTGCTCTATAGATATTTCGACAGGCAATGTTCGAATAAATTGAAATATCTCGTCAATTGAATTAAAATATTTCATGGTTAAAAAATGATTGATGCAAAAGCGGCTAGGCGATTTGCAAGTGATGATTTACTAGTATCTTCTGATAATTTATGCTTTAGAATTTTTCTGCCCCGGCTAATCCTTGTCTTTGTGGCAGCAAGAGAGCTTTCCTGAATCTCACTTATTTCTTTCATCGAAAAACCACTAATCTCAAATAGGAGAATTGCTTCTCTTTGTTTTGGAGGAAGTTCTTCCATCGCTTTTAATAAGAAGTGAATATCGACTGCGACCTCTGGGCTTTGAGCATTACTTTGCAGTTTTTCTAATAAACTATCTTCCCAACTGCTTCGAAATTTTTGTCGGCGTTTTTGATTAAACGTTATATTTCTGACTACACCTATCATGTAGTTTAACAACTTATTCTTATCCTTAATCTTAGCAAAATTTTGCAAGGTAGTTAGTATTGCCTCCTGAGCCAAATCTTCTGTTTCCATGATCCCATAAGCTATGCTACTGCAGTATTTTATAAACCGCGCGTGTATTGGCTCGTATAGACCAAGAAATTCTATGTTATTATTTGATTCCATAATTTACAAGTACTGTTCTATCTATAAAGTAACATAAAGACAGAAAAGGTTACATCGTAATCTGGTAATCAAATTATAGAGAAAAATGGGAAATGGCAATAAATGAAGAGTTTCATTTTAAGATAAATGGAGAGCATTCAGATTGGCAACTCGATTTAAAATAAAGAGGTGGATATTAAAGCCCCAAAATAGTCTAGGATTATAACCGAAGAGAAAGGCTTATTCCTCCTCATCCTTCTTTCGGTTTCGGTACCAGATAATACCGATTGTTCCTACCAATACATAAGGCATGGTAAGCATATAAAGGATCCCTTTATTCAGACCTTTACCAGTTGTACCGCCTTCTTTAAGATTATTCTCAGCAGACATTCTACACATTGGACATTGCGCATTCATATCTACAGGCCCTAGATTAAAGGCAAAAAACAAAGAGAATAGAATGAAGAGTCGTTTTATCTTTTTCATTAGACTACAAATTTACGAATCCAAAATTTTAATAGCAATCTTTTAACATAAAATAGATAATGGGGCCAGTCACAGCTACGTAAAACCATAGTGGAAAAACGATTTTAGCTAGTTTTCGATGCTTCGCGACTTGCCAGGTAAATCCTCGAATATAAGTAAAGAGGATAAACGGTAAAATGACCGCAGCTAATACGATATGCGTAATCAGTAGGAAAAAATAAACGTATCGTATACTTCCTTCTTTACAGTACAGTGTTTCCGGAGTAGTAAAGTGATACAGCACATAGCAAACTAAAAACAAAACGGATAAGCCAACCGAAATATTAATAAACAGTCGATGTCGTTCGATATTTTTATTTTTAATTTGGTATAAAGCCAATCCTAAAAACACAGCACAAAGTGCATTCATAGAAGAATAAATCGGAGGTAAAAACGAAAAATCAATCCCGGTGTCTAATTTAACCTGCCGCATGAAGCCAACAATAAAAAGCACGACAATTGAAATAATAACGGCCCAAATGTTTAGCTTTTTTGCTAAAGCAATATTCTCCTTTCTATCCATTTGTATATTAATATAGTTCTTAAAAAATGAGCTGATTTACTTTTCTTTTTCTCTTTTCAATTCAGCTTTTTCCTCTGATTTTCGAGGGAGGGTAAGTGCAAGATGTTCCACCAATTTGGTGACCGATTTTTCACTAGTCACATCATAATAATTACGAATCGTTCCACTATCATCTACTAAAATAAAATAGGGGTAATCATCTGGAAGGTTAATAAGATCAGAACTTCTGGGAATCGTTTTATCTTCTTCATTACGATTATCTAAATCCGGAATCTGATATCCTTTTGCCAGAACTTTTAAAAGCTCAGCTTTCCCTCCTGACAAAAAAACACTCTGATTGTTTTCCAGGTCTTCTTTTTCCGCGATCCCTTTTAAATCGGTATTCGACTGCAATGCATGTGAAACAAATAGTAGATCACTCCGATCATGAAATTGGCCATTCATCTTTCTCAGATACTCCATTGTTGGTGCATACGAGTCAGCATTCGGGTTAAAGAAATTAACCACCAGCATCTTTCCTTCCATATCTTCTCGAGTCATCTTATTCCCTCGTTGATCTACTAGCTCAAAGGTGGGAATTCTTCCATAGTTATTTAATTCAGCCATCAAGTCCTTATGGTAATCAAACCCTGTTTGTAAAAAGTACCAGGAGCCCAAGGGTAATCCCACTATAAAAAGAAAAAAAGCTATGCCTTGAATATATTTTCTAGTGGTGGTTTTTTCACTCATAATTTAAAAAATGGTCCAACTTGCCTGATAGCAAGTACATATAAAACAATTAAATAAAAAAAATGTTGATGTCAAACGTCTTTTTCTAAAATTAAAAAGGCGAGTCACTCAGTGCTCGCCTTTTTAATTATATCAATTCTATTTCTTTTGTTTCAATCAAAGGAGGAGCGACATACCCTATTTCCTTTTTATTTTTATCCAATATCTTTTGTCGACGCTCTTTATAAGAGTTTCCTTCTTGAAAGAATGCAATGATTGCCCAAACCAATAATAATGTTGGTAGAAGTACACTCATAGCTAATCCTTTTACTTCATAACGCATGTGCATAAACTCATACACAATGAAATACGCTTTGTACAAACTTAAGCCAATCATTATAGGATACATGATCCATTTTGGCCAGATCATACCTTCGATTATGTGACCATTACCAAGTAAGGCAATTAGTACCTCCACAATCGTAACTATTCCTAGAAGGATTAATCCTTTGACAACTAATTTTTTAGATTCTTCGTAACTGAGTCCCATTGCTATTTACGATTAAAATGTTTTTAAATTTAATAAGAAAGAATTATAGTAGATAAAATACAAGGAATACAAATACCCATACTAAATCTACAAAGTGCCAATAAAGCCCAATTTTTTCTACCATCTCATAGCCATTCTTACGCTTCACATATAAACCAGAGGCAACATTAATCAATATAATCAATAAAAATACCACTCCCGACAATACGTGAAATCCGTGGAATCCTGTGATAAAAAAGAATAGCGCTCCAAAAGCTTTGGGTCCATATTCTTCTTTTCGAATTTGACCATCTACCGCTGATTTATACGCCCCAAATTCATAGGATGAATGATCATGATGATACGTAATCAAGTAAGGCGTATTCTCATCAAATGTTTTATCCTTTTCATCATTATAAAATTCCTTACCAAAATGATCTATTTTCGGAAAATACCTGTTTTCAGGAATGTCTTCTTCTCCTTCTTTAAGATAGTAATGCGTATTCACTTTGTGTGAATGATCATCACCATGTGCTTCATCACCATGCGCTTCATCTCCATGTGCATCATGACCATGATCATCGTGGTGAATTTCAACCTCTTTTAAACCAGCAGCTTTCAATTCTGCACCTGAAAGATAGGTTCCTCCTTCGAAGTGATTAGAAAAAGGATCTTTAGTAACGGTAACTCCCTCCCCTTTAATCAGTGTTGTCCATTCCCAAGCCTGAGAACCTAAGAATACTGCTCCTCCAAGGATCGTTAAAAACATCCAGAAGATGACGCCTCTTTTATTTTCTCGATGCCCTTCCTGTACAGCTCTCACCATTGTCACCGAACTAATAATCAAAACGAAGGTCATGAATGTTACAAAGATCAATGGAGCCTCATGAATACCAAAAGGTGCTGTAGAGAAGACAAAATCTGGTACTGGCCATGTAGGCATACTAAATCTCATTGATCCATATGCGATCAAGAATCCTGCGAATGTAAATGCATCCGAAAGCAGGAAGTACCACATCATCAATTTTCCGTAACTCGCTTTAAAGGGCTGTTTACCACCCGACCATGCATCCGTTTCGGAATGTACATCTTCATCGTGTAATGCTGTGTCTGAAGCCATTTAATAATTTTTTTTTAAATCTATGATTGAAAAACAATAAATGTTATAATAAATAACCAAAGGAAATCAAGAAAATGCCAAATAGTGAGCGTAAGCTCAAATCTTAATTTCCGTTTAGGTGTTGGTTTAAATTTTAAAGCAAAGGCATGAATGATAGCTACCAAAACTGCTGCTAAACCAGCTAGAATATGTAGGGCATGAAAGCCTGAAAACACATATACAAAGGACCCAGCAGGATTGCCATCTAATGCAACGCCTATATTATAGAGTTCTTGCCAGCCAAAATACTGGAGCACTAAAAATGTAATTCCTAAAATAAAGCTTACCACTAAAAGTGTTTTGTACATTCCTTCTACCTCCCGTTTAAAAAAGATATAGGAAGCATGCAAGGTTACACTACTAAAGAGCAGTAAAGCCGTATTAATAAAAAAGATGTTTGGAAGTTTGAATTCCAACCAATTTCCTGCTGCCTGACGAATAATATAAGCACTCGTCCAAGCCATAAACATCATAAAAATACTAACACAACCTATCCATAAAGCGAATTTATGGGGGTGTATTTTATTTCTAGTTTGCTGTTTTGAAATTGCCACGCTCATCTTTTCTTAAATTTTATCAAAAAACAGTGCAAATAATATTATTGGTAAATAGAAAAACGAACTAAACATTAAACGCAAAGCTGTCTTTCTGGTTTCTTTTTTATAAAAATCCCAACCACACCAGGCATAAGCTAATCCACTAAGTAGTAAAATACCTCCTGATACAAATCCTGAGACACCTAAAAAGTAAGGCACTAAACTTACTGGAATCAAAAACATCGCATAGATGAATGATTGAAAGCCTGAGTTATTATCTCTTACTCCTCTTTTAGAAGGCAATAAATGAATCCCTGCTTTGGTGTAATCCTCAAATGCTAACCAGGCAATAGCCCAAAAGTGCGGAAACTGCCATAAAAACTGAATTCCAAATAAGGTCAAAGCTAACATGCTTATCCTTCCTTCAAAGGCGACGCAACCAATCATCATTGGAAGTGCTCCTGGAATCGCTCCGATAATCACAGCCAATTGAGATATTTTCTTCATTGGAGTATATACAAAGGCATATAAAACCAATGAGATCATTCCAAGTAGTGCTGTCCAGGGATTGAATGTCGCTAAAAACAAGATGCCTATCAAGCTCATAAAGCCTGCTGCCATCACCGCTTCAGAAACGGTCATTCTTCCTGTTGCTAAAGGACGGTTCGACGTTCTCTTCATTAACTGATCTGTATCTCTTTCAAAGACCTGATTTAAAGTGTTAGCTGCCCCTGTTACCAGAAAACCTCCAATACTTAAGATCAGTACATCCAACCAGACAATCATTCCGGAAGCTGCAATCAAATAAGCCATTACTGAAGAGAATACCACTAACAATGACAAACGTAATTTTACAAGCATTACGTAGTCTGCCAGCTTCTGCTTTAAAGCACTTTCTCCAGGTTGTTTAGCTATTTTAGTATACACGATTCTTTAAATAATATTGGTCAAAGAATTAATTCTTGTACGCTAATGTGTTTCCGATTCATCTTCTGCCACAGGTAATATTTGTGGGAAGAATTCGACTCCATCTTTTCCATAATCATAAGCCCAACGGTGAACCACTGGAATTTTACCAGGCCAGTTACCGTGACCTGCATCAATCGGTGTTGTCCATTCTAAAGTAGTTGCTCCCCAAGGATTTCTTGTGGTCATTCGCTTACCTTTCCAAATACTGTAGAAGAAGTTTATTACAAACAACATCTGTAAAAAGAAAACAATGATCGCTGCTATTGTGATGAACTTATTAGTAGCTTCAAAATGAGCAAAAGCATCAAATGTATCAAATCTATAATAACGTCTTGGAACACCAGCCATACCTAAGTAGTGCATTGGCCAGAAAATCGCATATGCTCCAATGAAGGTTCCCCAGAAGTGAATTTTTCCTAAGGTCTCATTCATAAATCGACCATACATTTTGGGAAACCAATTATAAATTCCGGCAAACATTCCAAAGAAGGCGGCAATACCCATCACAATATGGAAGTGAGCAACCACAAAATACGTATCGTGCATCTGGATATCAATCGCAGAGTTTCCTAAGAAAATTCCTGTCAAACCTCCAGATATAAACATTGATACAAATCCAATCGCAAATAACATGGCTGAGGTAAATCGTATATTACCTCCATATAAGGTCGTAATCCAGTTGAACACTTTGACCGCAGAGGGGACTGCAATAATCAGCGTAAAGATTACGAAGATATTCGAAATAAATGGATTCACTCCTGACATGAACATATGGTGTGCCCATACAATAAAGGAAAGGAATGCAATCGCAAGAATGGAATAAACCATCGCTTTATATCCAAAAATAGGTTTCCTGGCATGTACTGAGAGTACTTCTGACACCAGTCCCATCGCAGGTAGTATAATAATATAAACTTCCGGGTGACCCAAGAACCAGAATAAATGCTGATATAATACAGGGCTTCCTCCTACTCTATCTAAAGCTTCTCCACCAATATATATATCACTCAGAAAGAAACTCGTTCCCAGCTCTCTATCAAATACAACTAAAAAGAAAGCAGATGCTAACACTGGAAATGATAAGATACCGATGATGGCAGTTACGAAAAAGGCCCAAATGGTCAAAGGCAATCTCCACATGGTCATCCCTTTCGTTCTTAAATTCAGAACGGTCGTAACATAATTGATACCACCAAGTAATACCGAGACGACAAACAAGACCAGACTCAGCGTCCACATCGTCATTCCGGCGGCTGATCCGGAGGAGGCTTGTGGTAATTCACTCAGAGGAGGATAGGCTGTCCATCCACCTGAGAAAGGTCCAGTACTTAGGAAGAGGGAAGCAAACATGACTACTCCAGCTAGAAAAAAGAACCAGTAGGAAAACATATTTAGCATAGGCGAAGCCATATCCCTTGCTCCAACTTGAAGCGGAATCAATAAATTACTAAAGGTACCACTCAGTCCGGCGGTTAATACAAAGAAGACCAGTATAGTTCCGTGCATCGTCACCAAAGCATAATAGAACTGCGGATCTAATGTTCCTATACCTGCTTCATTAATAGCGATCCATTTTCCGAGTAATGGTTTTAACCATGCTAAGCTATCCTCAGGAAAACCTAACTGTAGACGGAAGATAATCGACATTGCTGAACCGATAATTGCCCAAAAAATTCCTGTTATCAAGAATTGCTTGGCAATAACCTTGTGATCCTGGCTGAATACATAATGAGTTATAAAGTTAGACTGATACTTATCTCCATGATGGTGATCATGAAAGTGATCGTCATAACCCTGCTCTTCTATCAAAATATCCGGATCGAAAGTAGTAACTAAATCAGTAGCCATCTGAAAAAATATTTGTTTATCATGTCCAAAATAGGACGTAATCTTTTTATTAAATTAAACCTCTATTATTGCGTTAAAATCTTAAACTCCGTTCGTCTATTCTGCAACCTTCCTTCTTCTGTTGCATTATCTCCAACCGGCACATTTGGACCATATCCAACTGGTGTCATTCGGTCGGTAGAAACTCCTTTATTTAATAAGAAGTCATAAACTGCCTGTGCACGATTATTCGAAAGCGTCAAATTAGTTTCTAAAGCCCCCCTACTATCGGTATGCCCAGCTAATTCGATGGTAACGTTTTTATTTGCATTTAAAAATTCAAATAAATTATTCAATTCATATTTTGACAAGTCTGTCAATCGAGCAGAGCCTGTTTGGAATTTTACATGATCTAATCGGATAATTTTATCCGCAGGTTCTGTAGCATCCATTGCTTTTTTAACCGTTGAATTAAATAATCGTTTTCTATCTTTTATCTCAACATCTAATAATTGACCTTTATATGGATCTTCATCCGTATTTCTAATAGCGGTCATATAATATGAATTTTGTTCGGTCAACCATTGTTCATATTCTTCCTCAGAAACGATGTCAAGTATTCTACGCATACTATAGTGGCCTTTACCACATAGCTCTGCACAAGCTAATTCGTAATAAAACTCCTCATATCTCTTTTTGCTTTCTGGATCCGTTGGATCTGCTAGCTCATGCCATTCTGGATACATCGGTGTTCCATCTTTATTTAGAGCACCTAAGTTTTCTCTGTATTCTTCAGTCGTGACCGTTGGTTTAAAAACGAAGTGTGTTGGAAGGCCAGGAATTGCATCCATTTTCACACGGAAGTGAGGTAAATCAAAATTATGTAATACATCTCTTGCTGTAATACGAACTCGTACCGTTTTACCTACAGGTAATTTGATGACTTCACCAGCCGCTGTAGACACAACATCATCTAAACATTTTTTATCTTTCCAATCCAATCCAATTGGATTATTAGCTGTAATTTTTGTGAAGTGTTTCGTACCTAAAGCTCCATCAGGTCCTGCATAACGCATCATCCAGGCAAACTGCATCCCTGTAGCTTCAATCTCAATATGCTCTTCATCTTCAGTTACATCTCTCATTACTTCATTCCAAGCATCTAATCCACTTACTACTAAAAAAGTCATTACAATTGCAGGAATAGCTGTCCAGATAATTTCCAGTTTGGTATCATGCACAAAGTATAATGCTTTTCTTCCTTTACGACCTCTGTATTTATAGGCAAACCAAAACAAATAAAGGTGCGTAATCACAAAAACAATACCTGTAAAAAACAAGGTAACATTGAATAATGAATCCAATACGACACCATGTTCAGATGCAGAAATGTGTGGTCCATAACCTAACATAAAAGGTGCATAGTAAACCGCTGATATCGTACACCCAACTAGGAATACAATTACGAATACTAATCCAAATAAAGCATTGCTATTATTAGATTGCTGTATCGTATCTTCTTCTCCGCGGATTTTTGATGCAAGTTCTGTAACCTTCCCGATCTGCACTATGACCATCGCGATTAGAACTATACAAATTACTGCCATTAATCCTGTCATTATATTATTTTTTAAATATTATAATTTTATTTCTAATTACACCTTTTTAAGAATGGTGATGAATACTTTCTGCATAATAAGGATCTCGCTCTGGTCTCAAAGATGCTTTCGTCAATTGGTTGAAAACAAAATAGAAGAACAGGGATAAAAACCCTATAAAAATTCCTAACTCTAATAAACCTGGATAATCAAAACCTGCTACGGAGGGTAATGGACCATGTGCTCCAGATGCATGAGAAAGTTCTTTTAAAACACCTGGCTTAATCATATAGAAAAAATCCCACCAGTGTCCAAATAAAACTAAAACTGCAGCAAAACCAACGGTACCAAATTTTCTCTTAGTACTATTTCTCATTAAGATTAAAAACGGTAGTCCAAAGTTCATAATCAAATTACCGAAAAATAATACGGGGTATTCGTCTCTTCTAGTTTTGAAATAAGTCGTCTCCTCTCCTACGTTCGCATACCAAATCAACATAAACTGAGAAAACCATAAGTATGTCCAGAAAACACTAAAAGCGAATAAAAGTTTACCAAGATCATGAACATGTTCTTCTGTTACATCCTCTAAATACCCTCTGGATTTCAAATAAATGATAGTTAACAGGGTCAATGCAAGTGCAGAAACAAACCAACTTGCAGTGGTATACCAGGCATACATTGTACTATACCAGTGCGGTTCAATAGACATTGTCCATAACCAAATCAAAGCACAAGAAGAAAAAGCAGCAATCGGTAAAAAGGCCGCTGCATATATTTTTATTTTTCTGTGAATTGCATAATCTGCCGTTCCAGCTTTGTCTTCATGGATCGACATGGATCGAATTCGAATCGCAAAAAAGTACCATAATCCCAAAAAGCCAAGAGTAGCAATTGTATAAAATGTAGGATTCAGGAATCCAGATTTGCCTGTAAGAACAGGATCAGCAGCTACAGCTTCAGTATCTGCCCAGTGATATAAATGGTGAAAATGTCCCCAAATTCCAGCAATGATAACAAGCATCATGATAATACCTACCAATAAGAATTTAGAGTAAGCTTCCCATATTCTTTTAATAACAGCGTACCAACCTGCATAAGCACTAATTGCTGCACAGATAGCAAACAAAGAGACAAAAGCGATCCCTGTAAAGAATACTGCATTATGTAGAAAGTTGGTCCAAAATCTACTATGGATATGCTCAGCATCTGGCGAAGTATCCATGAAAAAAGAAAGGACTAAACAAACCAGACCAAGTAACATACCTCCAATCAACACTGTCTTTTCTCTTCCTTCGAACGTAAATTGATTCATTATAATACGATGTTTTATAGGTTACCGACTCTTAAGATTCGAATCGGAAAATATTTTTAGTTTAAAAATTAGTGCCCATCATCATGTCCATGATCCTCGCCGTCATGACTGTGATCATCATTATCATGCCCGCCACTTTCTCCACCATCATGTCCATCTCCCCCATGATCGTGCGCTTCATCATTATTGTGATGCCCATCATGATCTGTAGCCATTTTTGGGATAGAAGCTCCAGGAACATCTAAAGCAGCAGAGGTATAGGTATTATTCGCTTCGCTATACACTAATTTTTTCTCTTTTGCTTGTAATGAGTGAATGTAATGAATTACCTGCCATCTCTCTTCAAAAGAAAGCTTATCCGTATATCCTCCCATTACTCCTTTTCCATAAATGATTGCGTGATAGTATCTTCCGTTTGAAGAATTATAAAAAGTATCTAGCAAAAAGTTAGCTGGAGCAGCTGGGTACTTTGCATTAATATTTGCTTCATCCACTAACCAACCATTTCCATCGCCTTTCTTACCGTGGCAAATTGCACAATAAATATCATAAAGCTCTCCTCCTTTTGCGATCCCAGCAGTAGTAATTGGAAATGGATTTTTAGAAATCTCATTCGACGCTCTTGTTCTTTCAGCGTCAGTATTCGCATAATAATAAGGAACACTGCCATTAGCTGGAACACTAACAGAATTTTCATTATCCGAGGCATGACCAGCATAACCTCTAGGTATCGTTCCTGAAACAGGTAGACGAGGATTAGATAATTCTTTCAAGTTTTTCACACTTTCAACATCCCAGGTATTCAAGTAATACTCATTATAAACATTTGCCTCGTAAGCTACGGAGTGAGCCATATCCGGCATATATTCATAACCTGGATTATTGCCTTCTGGTCCAGAGCAAGCTGTGAAACTTAAGGTTGCGACCAAAAGAAAAAGGAATAATATATTTTTAGTTTGATTCATTTTGAAATAATTAGGGATGACCATTTTTCATCCTTATCAAAAAATCTTTAGATCGTTTTCGTATTTACTTCTGATGCACCTGTCGAAGAGAAAAAGCCTTTAAGCTTATTGATTTCTTCGTTCGAATATCCATTCGTTTCAAAAGCGATACAGAATTTATCATCTGTAATTCTGTCGTCTAACGTTGGATTAGTTACTCCAGGCCCAAGACCGCAAACCGTATAAAAGGTTACTACCATTCCGATAGAAGCAAACAATACAGTAAGCTCAAAAGTAATCGGAATAAAAGCCGGCGCTGAGAAATATGGCTTACCACCAAAAATGATTGGCCAATCTCTGGTAAACACCCAGGTCATAAATAAAAATGCGGTTAGTGTACCAATCGCCCCATAAACAAAACCTGCGATATGCAATCTAGATTCAGAAAGTCCTAATAATGGATCTAGCCCGTGAACAGGAAATGGGGAATACACATCCATGATATCCAGATGATCTTTATTGGCTTGTCGAACGGCATCCATAAGATCCGTTTCGTCATCGTACAAACCGTATAAAACTTCTTGGTATTCTTTCATTTTATAAAATCATTAATATTTTTCAAAAATAAATCGAAACGCCTAAACCATCTTAATGATGATCGTCATGTGCATGTTCGTGATGCGGTTTTTCATGAAGCATCTTATCATAATTCTCTCTTGCAGCTTCTTTAGAATATTGATTACCCGCAGATTTTAAGATTGATTTTACCTCAGCAATTGCAACCACTGGTGCTACTCTTACAAAAATTAAATACAGTACGAAGAATAGTCCAATCGTTCCAACAAAAATTCCGATCTCAACCCAAGTTGGCACATAGTAAGACCAACTTGATGGGAGATAATCTCTAGCCAATGTTGTTGCGATAATTACGAATCGCTCAAACCACATACCGATATTGATAAAGATCGACATGAAGAACGTGATGAAAATACTTCGACGATATTTCTTAACCCAGAATATTTGTGGAGAAACTACATTACAAGCCATCATCCCAAAGTAGGACCACCAATACACTCCTAGTGCTCGATTATAAAATGCAAATTGCTCATATATATAGCCAGAGTACCAGGCAATAAATAGCTCCGTCAAATAGGCTGTTCCTACAATTGTTCCAGTTAACAAGATGACCTTGTTCATGGATTCAATATGATTGATCGTAATATAATCTTCGAGTTTCAAAATCTTTCTGGTCATAATCATCAGCGTCAATACCATCGCAAAACCAGAGAAGATTGCTCCTGCTACAAAGTACGGAGGGAATATAGTGGTATGCCATCCAGGAATAACTGAAGTGGCGAAATCAAAACTTACAATTGTGTGTACAGAAAGTACTAATGGTGTTGCTAATCCCGCAAGTATTAAAGAAAGTGATTCCCAACGTTGCCAGTGCTTCGCTTTACCAGTCCATCCAAAAGAAAGAAAGTTATATACTCTTTTTCGAATACCTTTTGCGCGATCTCTTACCGTTGCAAAATCAGGTACCAAACCTGTATACCAGAATAATAAGGATACAGTAAAATAAGTACTAATTGCAAAAACGTCCCAGAGCAGTGGCGAATTGAAATTCACCCAAAGTGGTCCTCTTGTATTTGGATAAGGGAAGATGAAAAATGCTAACCAGATTCGTCCCATGTGGATACCTGGGAAAAGTGCTGCACACATTACGGCAAAGATCGTCATCGCTTCTGCTGCACGGTTTACACCCGTACGCCATTTTTGACGGAACAGCAATAAGATCGCTGAGATTAAGGTACCCGCGTGACCGATTCCGATCCACCAAACGAAATTGGTAATATCCCAACCCCATCCGATTGTACGGTTAAGATCCCATGATCCGATTCCCATCCAGATCGTCCAGCCAATACTAAACAAACCGAATGATAAAACAGCAACAGAGGTAATGAAGGCAGCTGTCCACGCTCTGCCAGGCACTTTCTCTGTAGGGCTTACAATATCCTCAGTTATCTGATGGTACGTTTTATTCCCCGTTATTAAGGGTTCCCGTATGGGAGATACAACTGAACTCATATTCGTATATTATATTGTATTACTTTTTAAAACAAATAAAAACGGCCTCTGCCTTTTTTAACTTAAAATTTTATCCAAATCCTCATCTCGATTATTGACTTTCATAGTATATCGAACAGAAGAGTCTGAATTCGTTTCTTCAATTACTCGGTAAATCAAATCTTTCTTCTCATCCATCTTCTTCGCTAATTCGCCTTTCCCATTATTGATGTCACCAAAAACAATTGCTCCTGTAGGACAAGCAGTCTGACAAGCAGTTCTTACATCTCCATCCATCAATTTTCTACCTTCGCGTTTTGCAGTCAATTTACCTTCCTGGATTCGTTGTACACAGAAGCTACATTTTTCAATGACCCCTCTTGATCGAACTGTTACATCAGGATTTAAAACCATTCGAGTCAAGTTATCCGCTCCATAAGGAACTTCCTCTCCATTGATGGTATATTGATTTCCAGGGAAAAGATCTGCTGTTGTATAATCCAACCAGTTGAATCGTCTCACTTTATAAGGGCAGTTATTTGCACAATATCTTGTTCCGATACATCTGTTGTACGTCATTTGATTAAGTCCTTCAGAACTGTGATTTGTTGCAGCAACCGGACAAACATTTTCACAAGGTGCATTATCACAATGCTGACACATCATTGGTTGATAAACCACATTTGGGCTTTCAACATCACCATAATAATAGCGATCAATTCGAAGCCAGCTCATTTCGTGATGACGAGCAACCTCTGTTTTTCCAACTACAGGAACATTATTCTCCGCCATACATGCTACTGAACAAGCATTACATCCTGTACAAGCATTCAGGTCAACGACCATTCCCCAATGATGTCCATTTTTATATAAATCCTGGTGACCGCCGTAAAGCGTTTCTTCGTTCCAGTCTTTATTATAATGATCTCTTTGATGTTGAAGATCATGTGCTTTTTTCTCTAAGCTCTTAAGATTCGTTTGAAAGATTACAGAACGATCAACTAAAGATCCCTGGAATGCTAATTTTTTCTCATCAACATTTAATTTTTTCTCCGGGTTATCTGGATTTGTTATATAATTTCCAGATTCATCTTTTCCAGTAATCCCCATAGTATGGTGATACTGTACGCAAGCGAATTTCTTATCTGTTCCTACGATAGCCATTGCTCCTAAATCCGCATAATATTTTAAATTGCCATTAGCATCATAAGATAGCCAAGGTTGAACATTCGTTCCAATATCTTTTCCAGCTAAACCAACAACAGAACGTCCATATCCGAGTGCAATAGAAATCGTACCTGGCATTTGTCCAAACTGAGCTAATGCAGAAAAACTTCCTGTACTTTCTCCAATCGTAACATCTACTATTTCTGCTTTTCCTTTTGCTTGATTTTTTCCAATTCCAAGATAACCGCTATAATCATTTCCATCCCAGATCACTGGTGCGCTTACATAATTACCCCAAGTCGTTCTGGTAACCGGATCAGGAACTTCTTGTAACCAAGGGTTATTTGCATATTGTCCTGCACCAATGGTAATTGCTTCATAAAAAGAAACTTCCATTTCACTAGCAGAAGGCTTGTTAATCATGCCAACTGCTTTATTCACATCAACTGTACAAGATGCTGTGGCACTAGATGCACTTCCGCTTCCAAAGACTCCGTTATGTAATGCAGAATCCCAGAAAGACTGAAAAGTTGCAAACGTAGTTTGACCTGAAAAAACACCTGAATTCCAGGAAGATTTTAAGTACTCATAATAAGGCTGATCGGCAGTCTTATTTAAAGCCGCACTATCCGCCCAGTTCAACAAACTAATCTCTGCATTTCGTGTATTAAACAAAGGAGAAATTGTTGGCTGAATTAAACTATAATGTCCTCGCTTTGGTTCTGCATCTCCCCATGATTCTAAATAATTATGGGTTGGCGCAGCGTATTCGCAAAGGTTAGTTGTTTCATCGTTAAGTCCTGAAAATGAGGCTCTTAGACCTACTTTACTCATCGCCGCAGCGAATTGAGCACCATTCGGAAGATCAAAGACAGGGTTGCAACCGTCCATTACAAAAAGTGCATCAACGGATCCGTTTTCCATCTCTTTAATCAAGTTTATAACATCTCTGTCTAAACCTTGTCTCTGTAAAGAGGCACCTGCAAAACTTAAGGTAGAACCATAGTTTCCAAGTAAATCATTTATCTTATTTACAAGCAGTTGTTCTCCAACATTATTAGAGCCAGAAACCACTAAAGATTTTCCTTTATTATTTGAAAGTTCAGCAGCGACTTTTGCTAATGCTTTTGCTGCTTTTCCATTCATTGCAGGAGCATTTACTTTCGAACCTCCTGTCAATCCTGCGACTGCATTATATAAGGTAGCGATCGCAGCACCTTGCTCAGAAGGTTTGATCAAAATTCTATTATCCGCATTCGAACCCGTCATCGACATACCACTTTCTACCTGAATATGGCGAGACATATTCGCTCCTTTGACTTTCGTGATTTTTCTATTTTTTGCATATTGACCAGCAAACTCAATTGGAGAAATCCAAGTCCCTAAAAAGTCAGCGCCAATACTTACAATAACCTGCGCTTTATCAAAACTATAATTTGGAATTGCCTTATCTCCAAAACTAGATTCATTCGCCTGTAACATAGCAGAGCTAGAAACCGGATCGTACTGAACTAATTTGGTGTTCGTATATTTAGCAGAGAAATCTGCAATGGCTCGTTTTGTCGTCGGACTCAAAATAGTATTTGAAACTATTTTAATTTTGGATCCTGCATTTAGTTTTCCTTTAACCGCTTTATCTAAATCTGCCCAAGTAGACTTGCTCCATCCTCCTTCTCCATTCATCCCTGGTCCTTGAATTCGATTTGTATCATACAAATCTAACACAGAAGCCTGCGCTCTGGCACTTGTTCCTCCATTAGTTACAGCAGACATGGCATTTCCCTCAATTTTGATTGGACGACCATCTCTTGTCTTAACTAATACGGCACAATAATCTCCTCCTTTTACAAAGGAAGAAGCATAATAGGTAGCTACACCAGGAACTATTGCGTCTGGTTTGGTAACATAAGGAATCGCTCTTTTTACAGGGATTTCACAACTTGCAGCTAAGGTTGCTGCTCCGATTCCAAATCCTACGTATTTTAGAAAATCTCTTCTAGAAGCTCCAATCTCTAAGGATTCCTCTTCAGAAAGTGCATCTATAATAGGCAGCTCTTTGAATTCGCTATTTACGTTTTCCAGAAAAGAAGGATCATTATTTTTGTCTTCAATTCCTACCCAAACATCTTGATTATTATTCTTCATATCTCTTTATAGGTGATATAAATATTATGGTTTTGTTCGATTCTATATTAATAGTGACATTTTTGACATTCCAAACCTCCGATCTCTTCAACCGTTACTTTGTCTCGTTTACCATCTTCAAATTGCTCATGGTACTTCGTATACGATTCATAGTATGGATTATCTTTAAATTTCACTTCCGTTGTGCGGTGGCAATTCACACACCATCCCATAGATAGCGGCGAATGTTGTTCAACGATTTCCATTTTTTCAACTGGACCATGACATTCCTGACATTCTACTTTACCAACACTTACATGTTGTGCATGATTAAAGTAAACGTGATCAGGAAGGTTGTGAATTTTTATCCATTCGATTGGTCCTTGAATATTTGGCTTAGTTTCATTCGTTAAAGAAGACTTTATCTCAGCCCATTGACGCGCTACTTCCTTCGCTCCTTTTTTGTCTAATTTATCTTCTAGCTTATTATCTTTAATATACTCTCCACTGATCCATTCTTTAAATACTTTTTCGATGTCCTCCTCAGCCATTTGATCGTAATTCTCGATATAGGCGTTAGTCTTTGGATTAAAACCAATAGATGCATAAATTTTACTTATCTCAGCTGTTCCATATTGAGAACCTTTCTTAATAGCAGAGTGACAATTCATACAAGTATTTGCTGCTGGGATTACTGAATGCTTACTTCTACGAGCACCGTCATGGCAATATTGACATTCGATCTCTTGTAAACCTGCATGCGTTGCATGAGAAAACTTAATAGGCTGATCTGGTTGATACCCTTGTTGCCGACCTAGATCGATTGCATTATTTACAGTAGTATAACCACCAAAAATAATCAAGGCAAAAAGGATTAATCCAACAGCTTTAGAACTTGTAATTGATTGAAGGAGAGACTTTTGTGGAGCAGGTGTTTTACCATCTTTAATATCCACCATTCGGTTTAGATTGGAAATAATTCGCGTTAAAACCAATGCCAGTATACCAAGAATTAAGAAAAGCGTAATAAACAAAAACGTATTATCGCTTTCTTCTTCCATAGCACCACCTGGAGAATCATTTGGATTTACAGGAACTCCGGTTGTAATTGATCCATCATAAACTCCCTGAATGTAATACAATAAAGAATTGATTTCCTCATCCGATAAATTCTGAAATGAACTCATAACTGACTTGTTCCAGTCATTATAGAGTCCGACAGCATATGCATCCCCAGAAGCAATCACAGCTTGTGAGTTTCGAATCCATTGATATAATAATTCTTCTCTACCTTCCCACCGTTCGTTGATTCCACCTAAAGCAGGTCCAGTCATATCATCTATCATACTCTTGTTATGACAGGATTGACAGTTAGCTTTAAAAAGGACTTTGCCCTGGTCAGCAAGCTCGTCTGCAGCAGCATAGTTGAAGGTGAGAAAGAGGAAACTTATTAATAAGGAAAGTCTGGTAACCAATGATTTATATATCATTACAAATTGACTTTAAAATATAGTATAATTCAGTAAAAAAGACATAATAATTTTATGTCATATTTTTGTCAGCGCAAAAATACAATTCGTTCCCATTAATACCAATATAATTAGAGTAGTGAATACTATTTAGATCATTTCTAAATAGACGTATAAATATGATAGGTTTCTAATAAAAATGTAGAGATGAAACTAAAACAAAAAAAAGGAGTAAAAGTATATTTATGCCTTTCTCAAAGCATATACTTTTCATGCAAAAAGCTATAAATAAAAAGGGTAAAAAGAAGAAATAAATGGAAAACTTCTTTAAATTATGCAGCAGATTTTTTCTGGTACTTTAAAGCGCAATCTACCATATCTTTTATCGATTCAATTCCTTCCGCTTCTTTTGCGGTCAGTTCAATACCAAACCACTTTTCAAATTCTAATATAATACTCATTGTATCGATTTCGTCAAGATGTAGGTCATCTTTAAGGTTGGTCGTAGGACAAATACGTCGGGGATTAATCTTTCCAGCCCAACTAACAATATTAATTACGTTTTCCTGAAGGTTCATAATTCAAAATAGATTTTGTAGCTTTTATAAAGTTATATTTAATCAACAACAGAATTACTAACGAAATCTGACGCACAGATCGTTATAAACTTTATTCCAGCCTTATCATACTCCAGTAAGGTCAAAACTGTTGCATGATTTGTCAACAATAGATTACTATCAAAGTAACGATAAAAAAACGGAGAATGTGTCCTATTTATTTAAGGAATTTTAAGATTAACGTATGCTTTGATAAATAGACGGCATTAAAAACCTGTTGAAACTTAACAAAATAAACGAGAAAAGCCCTTCTGAATTAACAGAAAGGCTTTTCTTTTTTCAATTGGTTCGTGAGGAACCTAAATAAATAATTATTGAATGAGGTTCATCTATTCAAAATCAAGCATTAAGCTTCTTGTTCCATAATAAAAGATTCTTTAGATGATAATACCCATACCAAAAAAACAACAGCAATAATTTCTAACATTCTCAATTGGTTTTTAATTAAATAATAAAAAAACTACACAGGTGTTTGCGCGGCAAATGGGTGAAAAGTAGATTTAATATATATAATATCGGGGAGTACTGTAAATATATATAAAAAATTACAAATTTTGTTAAAATCAGGAGTTTTTTTCGTGTTTAAACAGAAACCTTAGCTTTTATATGGGGATATGGGTCATATTCCAACAATTCGAAATCTTCAAATTTGAAGTCGAAAATGGACTTAACGGCAGGATTTATTTTCATGGTAGGTAAAGAACGAGGTGTCCTGGATAACTGAAGATGTGTTTGCTCTATATGATTCATATACAGATGGGTATCGCCAAAGGTATGGACAAAATCGCCCGGCTCCAGATCGCATACTTGAGCCATCATCATAGTTAACAGAGCATAGGAACCTATATTAAAAGGTACCCCTAGAAAGCAATCTGCAGAACGTTGATACAACTGGCAGGATAATTTTCCATCAGCAACATAAAACTGAAACAAGCAATGACAAGGCGTTAAAGCCATTTGATCAATCTCACCTACATTCCAGGCATTCACTAAAATCCGTCTTGAATTTGGATTATTTTTTATCAAATCAATCGCTCTACTGATCTGATCTACAGTTGAACCATCCGGACATGCCCAGCTGCGCCATTGTTTTCCATATACAGGTCCCAAATCTCCATTCTCATCTGCCCATTCATTCCAAATTCGCACACCATTTTCCTGAAGATACTTTACATTTGTATCACCATTTAAAAACCAAAGCAATTCATAAATGATAGATTTAAGGTGCAGCTTCTTAGTAGTCACCATTGGGAAGCCTTCACTTAAATCGAAACGCATCTGATAACCAAAGACGCTTTTCGTTCCAGTTCCGGTTCGATCACTTTTTTCAATTCCATTATCTACAATATGTTGAAGAAGATCTAAGTATTGGCGCATTTCGAATAAGTTAAGTATTGAAGTGAATTAAGTAAATGGAATAGGTGGCTCTTCTTTCTATATATATTCTCTATTTCACAAAACTACTTTATTTTTTTTTTGTTACAAAGTAAATTCTTAGGCAAGAAACACTATTTTTAAAAATGAAACCAATTACAGATGTCCTATAAAAGTATGAGCGCCTGTGTTCTTGACCTCGAGAAACACGGGCATCTGATCAGAATCAAAGAAGAGGTTGATCCAAATCTTGAAATGGCAGAAATTCATAGAAGAATTTATGATGCGAAAGGACCAGCTATTCTTTTTGAAAAAGTAAAAGGAAGCCCCTTCCCTGCTATATCAAATATCTATGGCACTTTTGAACGGACGGAGTTTCTTTTTAGAAAGACATTAGAAAAGGTAAAGAAAGTCGTTGAATTAAAAGCAGATCCTTCCAATTTTCTAAAAAACCCTTTTCGCTACTTATCCGCTCCCTTCACTGCGCTAACTGCACTCCCGATGAAAAGCCGCTTTGGTGCCCCGGTAAAATACAAAGAAACAACGATCGATCAATTACCACAAGTCATTAGCTGGCCGATGGATGGTGGAGCTTTCGTTACACTCCCACAAGTCTTTACGCTTCCTCCTGGTGAAAAAAATATCATGCAATCCAATATTGGCATGTATCGTATCCAGCTAAGTGGAAATGAATATATTCAAAATGAAGAGATTGGTTTGCACTACCAATTACATAGAGGTATCGGAGTACATCATACTGCTTATAATAATAGTGATGAACCGTTTCGATGTTCTATTTTTATAGGAGGACCTCCTTCTCATGCTTTTGCCGCTATCATGCCCTTGCCGGAAGGCATTTCAGAGCTCACTTTTGCAGGCATGCTTGCTGGTCGTCGTTTTCGATATGCTATTGAGGATGGGCACTATCTTTCTGCAGATGCAGATTTTGTTATTACCGGAACAATTGTAAAGGATTTTAAAAAACCAGAAGGTCCATTCGGTGACCACCTGGGCTATTATAGTTTAACCCACGATTTTCCTGTTTTAAAAGTAGACAAAGTTTATCATCGAAAAGACGCTATCTGGCATTTTACAGTTGTTGGTCGGCCTCCTCAGGAAGACTCAAGCTTTGGATATCTTATTCATAAGATTGTTGAAGAAATGACTCCTCAGGTTTTTCCAGGGATTAAAGAAATCAATGCTGTTGACGCCGCAGGTGTTCATCCACTTTTACTAGCAGTCGGAAGTGAACGCTATATGCCTTTTAGGGAAAAGCGTCCGGAAGAGATTTTAATCCAGGCAAATAATATTTTAGGAACAGGACAAACTTCTTTGGCTAAGTTTTTATTTATCGCTGCGCAAAACGACGATCCAAATCTTAACTGCCATGACATACCTTTATTCTTCGAACATCTTCTTAAGCGGGTGGACTGGAATCGAGATTTGCATTTTCAAACTAAAACAACCATTGATACATTAGACTATAGTGGAAGTGGCTGGAATGCCGGCTCAAAAGTAATCGTTGCTTGCTATGGAGAAGAACTTAGAACATTAAGCACGCAAGTACCGGAGCATTTTCAATTACCGGATCACTTTTCAAAACCAACTTTTCCTCTAAAAGGAATTTTAGCTATTCAAGGTCCTGCATTTGTAGATCAAAAAACTGCAGCCAAAGAAATGGAAGAGCTAGGGAAGCATTTAGAAAAGTTCGACCTTACTGAATTGCCTTTAATTTTGGTGGTTGATGACAGCCCATTTACAGCTGAGACTTTAAATAATTTTGTCTGGGTCTGTTTTACCAGAGCAAATCCTTCTCATGATATATATGGTGTCGAAAGCTATGTAGAACATAAACATTGGGGCTGTAAAGGTTCTTTAATTATTGATTCGAGAATTAAACCACATCATGCACCACCTTTAATTGTAGATCAAAATATTAAAGAGAAAGTTGACTTGCTTTTTAGTAAAAACCCTGAATTAAGCTCGTATAGCAAAACCTAGTGTTTTAAAATATTTTAATTCAAGTAAAAGTTAACTAAAAGTATATAAACACCTATTAAGCAATTATTTGCACAACCTTTCATTGTATAATAAAAGAATATCAATAGCTACAGAAGCCTTTCTCCTTTCAGTCAGTTTTCCACAATTCTTATTTTTTGTAAGCCTAATTTTGCGTAAATAAAAATAAGTGATACCTTAACAGGTCTTTAGGCTATGTTTAAACATAGTCCACGAATTAATCGTAAACTAAACGAAAACATGATATGAAGAAGAGACTACTATTATTTATTGCCACTTTTCTAATCCCAATTCTCACATTTTGTCAAGATGAAGGCGTCCAGGAACAAGGAATAGATCAGATTATTGATGGCTGGTTTGGATGGGCAACTGGATGGTTTGTAAGTATTATCTTTTATCAGATACCATTTACAGAAGACGTAAGTATTTTTTGGGTTTTATTTCCTTTGATCCTTGGTGCTAGTTATTTCACCATTTATTTCAAACTGATTAATTTTAGAGGGTTCTTCACCTCCATAAATATTGTAAGAGGTAAGTATGATGGTCTAGAATCAGATAATCGTGTAGATGTTTCAGATACGGTTTTTACAGATGAAGGCGACAACCCTGATACGATTAGAGTAGAAGGACATACAGGAGAAGTCAGTCATTTTCAAGCATTAACCGCTGCCCTATCAGCCACGGTTGGATTAGGTAATATTGCAGGGGTTGCGATTGCACTTTCCCTTGGTGGAGCTGGTGCAACCTTCTGGATGATCCTGGCTGGTTTTCTAGGAATGGCATCTAAATTTGTAGAATGTACACTTGGTGTAAAATACAGAGACATAGAAGCTGACGGGACAGTTTATGGTGGTCCGATGTATTATTTAAGCAAAGGATTAAAATCAAAAGGAATGGGAACGCTTGGAAAAGTCCTGGCGGTGATTTTTGCGATCATGTGTATTGGTGGATCCTTTGGAGGAGGAAATATGTTTCAGGTAAATCAAGCTTTCCAATTAGTAGAAAATATTACTGGAGGAACAGAATCATTTTTCCATGGCAAAGGTTGGTTGTTTGGACTGATCATGGCAATTTTAGTTGGAATAGTGATAATTGGCGGAATCAAATCTATCGCGAAAGTTACAGATAAGATTGTACCATTTATGGTTGTGATCTATTGTGCAGCTGCGATCTTTATTTTGGTTGCGAAGTACGATCAGATTGGTGCTGCATTCGGTCAAATTTTTAGCGGTGCATTTAGTCCTGAAGGAATCGCAGGTGGATTTATCGGAGTTTTAGTTCAAGGGTTTAGACGAGCTGCTTTTTCAAATGAGGCAGGTATTGGATCCGCATCTATTGCGCATGCTGCAGTAAAAACTAATCACCCAGCATCTGAAGGAATGGTTGCTTTATTAGAACCATTTATTGATACTGTTGTAGTTTGTACAATGACTGCATTAGTTTTGATAATCACAGGATATGTAGATCCTTCCAATGTTCCAGAAAATGATGCACAAGCTATTCTACTAACTTCAAGTGCCTTTGGATCAGCCATCTCTTGGTTCCCATATGTACTTACTGTAGCTGTTGTTTTATTCGCTTTTAGTAGTATGATCTCCTGGTCCTATTATGGCTTTCAAGCTTGGTCTTATTTATTCGGTAGAACCAAAAGAACAGAATACACTTATAAACTTCTATTCTGCTTTTTCGTAATCGTGGGAGCAGCTTCGACATTAAGATCTGTGTTAGACTTTTCCGATGCCATGATATTTGCGATGATGGTCCCCAATATGATTGGATTAGTGATCCTGGCACCTAAAGTAAAAGAAGAACTCACTAAATACATGGCTAAAATAAAAGCCATGAAATAATAATTTTTAATTAAGAAACCTATTCAAACGCTCCAAGATCAATCTTTTTCTTGGGGCGTTTGTTTTTAACTAGGTTACATTACTCTATTACCCTATGTTTAAATTACCCTAAGTAAGGTAGATTAAAACCGCCCTAATCTTTGTATATTTGTAGAACAAACAAAGCAACACGCCCCTCTACGTTCACAATTCCCTCTTCTCAGATTCCGATATCATTTATTTCTAATTCTTTGTCATGAAAAATACTATACTTAAAAGTGTATTTATCCTTATTGGGCTATTCCTGTTTTATTCGGGGCAAGCAGCGGTAATATATGTTGATACCAATGCACCTGCAGGAGGAGATGGTACAAGCTGGGGAACTGCATATCGTGATTTACAAACCGGACTGATTGCTGCCAATTCAGGAGATGAGTTATGGGTTGCGGATGGAACTTATATTGTGATTGGCTCAACAGACACCTCCTTTGAAATTCCTTCTGGAGTAGCCGTATATGGCGGGTTTAATGGAACGGAAGGTGCAAGAGCTATGAGAGATTGGAAAGCCAATGTAACTATTCTTGATGGTCTTAGTAATATTCATACGATCGTTTACTTTGAAGATAGCAATAGCAATACCATCCTGGATGGATTCACTATTCAAAATGGTTTTGCTGATGGAACCAATACTCAAGGGCGTTCGGGCGCTGCAATATTTATAAACGTTACAGGCTCCAATTCTGCTAACCCAACAATTGCCAATTGCATCATCAAAGATTGCCATTCCGATGCAAATGGAGGAGCTGTTTATATTGATGGTAGCGTGTCAGGTTCTTCTGCACCAACTTTTGAAAACTGTACTTTTGATAACAACGATACTTTTAATGATGGAGGAGCCTTTTACGGCTCTGGTGTTTCAGGAGGAGTATGTACCGTTACCTTTGAGCAATGCACATTTACCAATAACCTTTCAGTTGGTTCTGGTGGTGCAATTTTCTTGCATGGTGGAGATGGAAATGCTACAAGCACATTCAATAAATGTAATTTTGAAAACAATACTTCCGAAGGGAATGGCGGGGCTATATATAGTCTTGGAACCGGAACCGGACAAGCGGACCACACCATTACTAATTCCAGGTTTTATGCAAACAAAGGATTTGCTGCTGGCGCAATTTATAATAACGGTGGCTCAGGTGGTACTTGTTCTCCAAGCATTATAAATTGTACATTTTACCTCAATGAAACCACTGGTTCGGGAGGTACAGGTGGAGCTGTTTATAATAACGCTTCAAATAGTGGAACTAGCTCTACGCTTATCAGCAATTGCATTATTTATGGAAACATAGCACCCTTTGGTTCACACGTTTTGAGAAATGTTGATGCTTCTCCAACTATTCAATACTCTTTGGTTGATGTAGCTGATTGTTCAGCACTAAACAGTGGTGCAGGTTCAAATGTAACTTGTGGCACAGGAATGCTTTACGATACAAATAGTCCCGACTTTGAAAATATCGCAAGCGGAGATTTAAGGCTAAAAGAAACCTCTCCAGCAATAGATGCTGGCAATGATGCAGATAATTCAACAACACAAGATTTAGACTGTGAAAACAGATTTGTAAATGCAATAGATATGGGAGCTTATGAACGACTTGATCAAAGTCTACCCATAGATTTGGCAGAATTTATCGCTTATTTGGATGAAGATAAAGTTGTTTTGTTTTGGACGACGCTTTCAGAAGAAGAAAATGCTCGATTTACTATTCAACGATCTCAAGATGGCGTCAACTTTGACGATTTGTTTTCTGTTGAAGGAGCAGGAAATTCTACTACAGCCCGAACATATAAAGAGTATGATTTTCATCCAAACCAAGGTTTTAATTATTACCGATTGAAAAACATCAGCTATACTGGCTTAGAGGAATATAGCCCGATCAAAATAGTAGAATTAGCAGCCCAAAAGATCAATATTTTTCCAAATCCAGTCGAGGATCATTTGACTATTGCATTCAGTGATTTTAGTGAAGATCAAGCTCAATATGGCATTTATAATATTTATGGGAAATTGATTTATGAAGGCAGTACACCTGTAGATGGATCAATGAGTTTTATTACTTTAAACAATATTGGAAGCTTTGTTCCCGGTTATTATATTTTAAAAGTATATAGCCCTAAAAATGGTTCATACAACCATCGTTTTCAAAAGATTAGAGACTAACAAAACTGGTTAAGAAAGTTCATTATTTTGGTTATCAATGATCGATACATTGCCGTTTTGACGTATTACATGAAAATAATTTAAATATAAAAAATACCTTATTATAGGTAAGTTTTGTATGAATTTATTATTTATCTTTGTCCTATCCTATCCTACTTCCTTTAAACATCCCCCTCTTTATTCCCTCTGCGAATAATACGATAACATTCTTACAATTTTAACACATGGTAACCGACCAAATCACAAAGAGTATTGCTCTATTAATATGCTCTGTATTACTTTCCATTCCTTCTTTTAGCCAAATATATGTAGATATCGATGCTGCCGCAGGTGGCGACGGTACGACTTGGGCTACAGCTTATAATAATCTTCAACCTGCTTTAATTAGTTCTGCAAGCGGAGATGAATTATGGGTTGCTGAAGGTACTTATACTATTGTTGGAGACGAAGATACTTCTTTTGAAATTCCAAGCGGAGTCGCTGTTTATGGTGGTTTCATTGGGAATGAAGCTAACCTTGGAGATCGGGACTGGGCAGCCAATAGTACTATTTTAGATGGCCTTAACAGCTCAAATTCGATCGTTTATTTCGAAAACAGTAGCTCTTCTACCATCCTGGACGGTTTTACTATTCAAAATGGGGAAGCAGATGGCACTAATCAAAGAGGCCAGTCTGGTGCAGGTATTTATATGGATATTGTTGGGTCTGGAACATCCTGTGATCCTCAGATATCAAACTGTACGATTAAAGATAATGACTCTGATAAAGGCGGTGCCGGAGTATACATTGATGGTAGTTGGATTAAAGGAGCTGCGCCTTCTTTTTTCAATTGTAAATTTATAAATAATGACGCCTATGCTGATGGTGGAGCCATCTACCAAAATGGAATCTGGGGCGGAGCAGTCAATGCTTCTTATATACAATGTGAATTTATTGATAATCACTCTGTTGGTTCAGGAGCAGCAATCTTTAGCCATGGAGGACGTGGAGATGTAAGCTCGCATTTTGAAAAATGTAATTTTGAAACTAATGTAGCTGAAGGGAATGGTGGAGCGATGTATAGTTTGGGTACTTCAGGTGGCAAGGCTAACCATTTAATTATCAATTGTAGATTTTATGCCAACACAGGTTTTGCTGCAGGTGGTATTTATAATAACGGTGGAAAAACAGCAGGTGACGCAAGTCCGGATATTATCAATTGCACATTCTATCTGAATGAAGCGACTGGTAGTGGTGGAACAGGTGGGGCAATTTATAATAATGGTTCAAATGGTGGACAAAGCAATACTCAAATTAAAAACTGTATTATCTGGGGAAATATAGCTCCTTATGGTACGCATGTCATCAAAAATGTATCCTGCTCTCCTACTATTAGTTATTGCTTGACCGACGCTGATGATTGTGATGAATTGGATAATGGTTCGGGTTCAAATATCAATTGTGGTCCTGGATTATTATATGAAGCTGGAAATGATCCTATGTTTGAAAATGCAGCAATTGGAGATTTAAGAATCCAAGATGCTTCTGATGCAAAAGATGTAGGAGACGATCTTTGTAATACAGAACCAGATGATCTTGGTTTAGGAAATAGAAAAATAGGAACCATCGATATGGGAGCATACGAAAACAGCCTGGCTCCTTTACCTGTTGAATTATTAAGTTTTGAAGCAATCGTTAAAGATGAAGTGGTGCATTTAGAATGGTACACTATTTCAGAAATTGAAAGCGATGCTTTTATTGTTGAAAAATCAGAAGACGGTAGAAGCTTTGATGAAATTGCATTCATTCCGGGTGCTGGGTATTCAACAGATTTGACAGCATACAAAGCAATTGATCAAGCTCCAGTTGAAGGCAATAATTATTATCGTTTAAAAATGCTTAGCGCTGATGGAACGATCGAATATAGTGGTGTGGAAATCGTGCGAATCGCAGGTAAAGAAATCTCTATTTTCCCGAACCCGGCTAAAGAGGAGTTGAATATTAGTTTTGATAAGTCATTAAATGGAGATGCTTCTTACTCCATTTATTCTATCTTCGGCCAGAAGATTACTAGTGGAACACTTTCAGCCGACAATACATTAACCACTTTAAACTTATCTCATTTGAACTTGACTCCAGGTGGGTATATTTTAAGTGTGTCCTTAAGTGCGAATGAAATGATCCATAAGCATTTTCAAA
>CAYXQH010000002.1:14589-35380 GCA_964467425.1 uncultured Saprospiraceae bacterium | reverse complement strand
ATTAACTTAGATAACTATTAAATTAAAGAAATACTAAGATGAAGTATAAAATATTTTTAGCCATAATTATACTGACGCTAAGTTGCAATAAGAAAAAAGAGCATGTTCAAAAACAAGATTATGATTTTGTAGTAAGTTCGGATGGAGCATGGACCTGGTTTAATGACGAACGAGCATTAATAAAAGAAGACCGGCTATATACTTCTTATGTGACGACGGAGGGCTATGTCGGTTTGTCGGTTTATGATTTGGAAAAAAATAAAGTAATCAATAAGCCTGTTAATTTAAGCACCTGGAAAGAATCGGATGACCATAACAATGCATCTCTGGTTTTTAGAGAAGATGGAAAGTTAATGGCTTTTTATGCTAAGCATCATACGGATCAGCAGACGAATTATCGAGTATCATTAGTTGAAAAGCCGGAATCTTTGGCGGATTGGGGTGCGGAAATTACTATTCAATCTGGTGCTCATCATACCTATAATAATGCTTTTCAATTGACAGAAATGAATGGCACGATTTACAATTTTTCCAGGACGAATGCTTATAATCCTAATTGGAAAAAATATAACTCGGTTGGAGAAGAACTGTCAGAAGACAGTGAGTTTATAAGAAGCGGTGATGATAAAACCAGGCCTTATGTGAAATACGCTTCTAATGGGAAGGACCGAATTGATTTCTTTTTTACTAATGGTCACCCGCGAAAAACAGACAATAATCTTTATCATATTTATTTTAAAAATGGAGGACTCTATCAAACCGATGGGACCTTTATATTAAGTGAGGCAGAACTGCCAATATCAGTAGATCAGGTAAATAAAATTTACACGTTCGGTGATAAAAGTCCGACAGCCCGACCCTGGACTTCTAGTTTTAATTATAATAGCAAGGGGCGACCGGTAGTGACTTACTCTTTACAAGAAGATCAACACACGATTGATTATTATTACGCTTTTTGGGATGCTGAGGATAAAAGATGGAAACACCAATACATTGCAGATGCTGGGGATGCACTTTATGATGCAGAAAGAGATTATACCGGTTTGGTTGTTTTGAATCCCAATAATACAAATGAAATTTTTATGTCTTCTAATGTAAATCCCTTAACCGCTAAAACTACGAAGCATTTTGAGATATATCGCGGTTTTACATCTAATGGTGGTAAAAGTTGGGAGTGGACGATCCTTACCGAGGATTCTGATGTAGACAATATTCGCCCTTTTGTTCCTAAAGGTGGAAAGGATAAAAATCAGATTGTTTTATGGTTAAGAGGAACCTATAAAACGTATACTGATTTTTCAACTATGGTAGTAGGACGATACATAAAATCCTATAATGAAGAAGATTTTCTGAATCAGAAAATATGGAGTCAAGAAGAGGCTGGAAATTCTATGTGGAAAATGGAGCAACCTGATCTGTGGGAAATAAAGGAATCGATATTGACGCTTAAAAAACCAGGGCAGTTTATCGAATCGATTAAAAGACCGTCTGCGATTGCATACTTAGATATTGAGCCCCTTCATAGTTTTTCATTTTCCGGGCAGGTGAAATGTACTTTCCCCGTCGAGAATGTAGGACGTGATATAATACTGGTGTTTGGATATCAATCGCCGCAACAGTTTTATTATGCTCATCTATCAAATGATAATACGATTATGCCGCATAATGGGATATTTATTGTCGACCATGCAGATCGACGGAGGATTGATCTTCCTGGTCTATCAGATCCGCCAGCTACACGAATGAATGATTTGAAGTGGCATGCTATAAAAGTAGATCGAAATACTGTTTCTGGAGCTATTAAAATATATGTTGATGATTTAGAAGTGCCTTTGATGCAAGCGAATGATCTAACATTTCTTGATGGAAAGATTGGTTTTGGCTCTTTTGACAATACTGGAGAAATTAAAAATATTGAGTTGTCTACCAAGCGTCAAAGATGACAGGAAAATGAAATTCAAACCTTCTCTATGTTCGAAGGCAAAAAAAAAGAGATCACTGCATCGCAATGATCTCTTAACATTAAACATTTAAAAAAACAAAAACTTAGTTCATCAATAACATAGACTTGGTAAGGGTCTCGGTTTTCGTTTTTAATTGATAATATAAAACGCCTGTGGTATTGAAATCATTTTTAGAAAGAAGGACTTGATTGTAACCAGCATCAAAATTGCCTTCCACTGTTTTTAGTACCTTTCCATTTATGTCATAAACAATCAGGCTTGCTGCAGTGGCTTCTGGTAAAATAAAACCAATGACAGATTCCTGGCTAAATGGATTTGGAGCATTTTGGAAAAGCTCCGGTTTTCCAGTAGCTACAACTCCTTCCTTTTTGAATACTAAATCTATATTCATAAAGCCAGCAGCCTGATACGCTTCTGCTTTGGTATATCGGGAAGAAATGTCTAAGACTTCGCTCAGTTGGATGTTACCTTTAGCTTGAACAATCATACTAAAAACGATATCGTCAGCCCTCAAATCAACAAAAGTAGCATGGTTCCAACTTAAAGTCACAACACCTTCCTCTAGTTTGTGTAGACTAAAATTTTTATTGTCAAAACCAGCTAACTTAGCTTTTGTCAAATCCAGTATTTCTACATTTGTTTTATCAAAATCAATCGTAAACTGGAAACCATTGATTTGTTCAAAATTTTCCGCAGTAAAATCTACCTGCACTTTTTCTCCTGCATGAAGCTGCTTGTCTGCAATGTTGAAGGTTAGCTTTTCTAAGTCTCGATCCGAAGCATCTCCAGTAAATTCATTAATGTCCGCATCTAGATTTAAGTCTCCAATTTTAACAGCAATAAAGTCCACTAACTCCTCTTCCGTTCCTTCTAATGCATACGTTTCTGGGAAGGCCGTCTCAAAAGGGTTGTCTGGATTTGGGAATACAAAGTCAGCATCTACGAATCTCCAACTCGTGTTTTCTTGAAACTCGGTATCAATAAATAGAACCAATCGTCGCAAGTGAATCAAATCTATTGTAGATATTGCACCATTTCGATTAATGTCAGCTGCTATGCGTTTGTATGGAGAATTAAGCGGCTGGATATTTAAAATATGTTGTTGCAATAAAATAAGATCATGTGTAGAAATACCGTTAAGCGGGCCATCGTTTTTGGCAGGGACAATCGATAAATTCTCTTCATAATCAAATTCTGGTAAGCCATAAGCTCCGGATGAGTTGGTGTATTCCATGTCGGGAATTCCTGCGTTACCGCCATCAATTCCGATCTCCACATCAGCGACCGCTTCTGCATCTTCTCTCATCACTTGTCCACTTACATTAATAGTGGCTGGATTAACTTTGGTGTTAAAGATTCCAGTAGTAGAAGCACTGTTTCCACAACCATCCGTTGCAATAAACTCAACGACTATCGCTTGTGGGCCTCCAGCGCAATTCAAGCTAGGATTCGAAGGATTCGTAGACCAGCTAATGTCATCTCCCCAGCATCCGTCGATGGCTCCTGCTCCTCCCTGAGTAGCTAACCAATCATCAAAAATATCCTGCGTCACGCCGTTACAAGGAACTAAAACCTCTTGAGGCGAGTCATAAATAATCGGAGCTTCTGTGTCTATGATAACGATGGTACCTATACAAGAAGAAATCCTTCCACAGGCATCTACGACAGAGAAGTTGACATTAGTAAACCCATTATTAATACACACGCCTGCATTACCATTGTAATTATTAGTAACTGTTACAGCTCCTCCGCAAGAAGTACTTGCAGTTACGGAAGCGATCCATGCATCAATTAAGTCCTCCGTTGCGCCATCCTGACAACCGAAAATCTGAAGTGTTTCCGGACAGTCAATGACTGGCCCATCATTTTGAACAGTAAGAAACTGTGTATGCTGAGCGATTCTACCACATTCATCTATTGCAGAATAGGTATAGGCAATCGTTGATCCAGGACAACCAGGCGTACCACTTACTACAGGATCAGAAACGGTGTATTCTATGTCCCCTCCACAGTTAGCTTCTGCTATGAATTCAGATAGGTTAGGGCCTCCGCCACATTCACTGAAAGCATTAAGCGGTATCGAAGTAATGACTGGACCGTTTTGATTTTGTATTGTGAAGACTCTATCTACTTCCACGATTCGATTACAAAAATCTTTTACTCTATAAGTATAGGTCACCTGAGATCCAGGACATAAAGGCGCATCAAGAACAGGTGAGATAATATCCAAAGTGTAATCACCTGCACAATCAGTAGTCACCGTCGCGTCTGATTCAGATACAACAATATCATTGAAGCATTCAACTGTTGTTCCGGGTATTACGGTTACTGTGGGAGCATCATTTTGAATCAGGAATTGCTGTTCACATTCTCCTACATTTCCAAGGTCATCAATTGCTTTATAGATGTACGTATAAGTCACTCCGTCACAACCAGGAATACCTCCACTAATCAAAGGCTGCTTGACATAAATTGCTACGATTGATGCACAATCAGAGAAAGCAGTCACCAAAGCCGGATCTGCATTGATATCTTCAAAGCAAGTGACGATCTGATCTCCAGGACAAGTAACAATTGGAGGGGCGCATGGCGGGGGTGGTGGACATGCACCGCCATCTATTATTTCTTGTTGAGTAGGGTTGATGCTACCATTAGTATATAGAGCATAATTACCAGCTAAGCCACCGCCATTTAGGAGTGTATATAAACCACAATAGTTTATAAGGTCATCTAGTGCAAAATTAAAACCAATATTTAAATTACCACCAACGGAAGTAAGAGCAGCTAGTCCATCCAGGTTTTCCATATTAGGATTAAAAAAAACATCTAAAAAACCACCAACGGAAGTAAGAGCATCTAATCCATTCAGATTTAGTAAATTAGGATTAAGACGAATACGTAAATTACCACCAATGGTAGTAAGAGCATCTAATCCATTCAGGTTTAATAAATTATCATTACTTTTAATAGATAATTCTCCACCAATGGTAGTAAGCACATCTAATCCATTCAGGTTTATTAAATTATCAGAACTCTCAATTCCTAATTCTCCGCCAATGTAAGTAAGCGCATTTAATCCATTCAGATTTGATAAATTAGGATTATTAGCAATTAGCAAAGAACCATCAACAGAATTAATAGCAGCTAATCCATCCACGTTTAATAAATTATTATTAAGAAAAATCATAATATCACTACCAACGTTAGTAAGTGCATTTAATCCATCCACGTTTGATAAACTGCTTTCTCTAATCAGTAACTCTCCACCAACGTTAGTAAGCGCATTTAATTCATTCAGATTTAATGAATTATTAGTATTTCGAATATGGAAATTACCACTAATGGAAGTTAAGGTACTTAAGGCATCTAAATTGGTTATGCCATACCCTTGAATAGTTAAATCACCTGTAAAAGTAGTACAGGAAAATGCATCTACTTGAGCTTGTGTCGATAAAGTAACATTTCCGCTACATTGAGCAGTCAAAGATGAATGAGTAATAAAAAAAACAGCTATGGTCATTATAAGTAAGCCTGTTTTTCGTTTTTGTTTGCTTAGGATATTCGTAAGGATTGTTTGAATCCTGCTATGCTGAAAAGCATTCAGAATTTTTAAAGGGGTAATTTTTTTCATTTTAAATTAATTACTTTTTGGTAAACAAATATTTTTATAATCACCTGGTTAGAGGTATAACAAAGTCAGGTCAATCCAGTGCATTTGAGATTGACAAATGGTTATATACTTTACTTTAGGTTTACTGTTTTTGGAATGTAAAATTTAGTTTTATACAGTACCTAGACGAAGGGTACCATATGGAATAAAACTATAGTTCAAATATAAATGATTTTAATGTGTTGAAACGGACAAAATAGTGGTTCAAACGGACTAAATGATTTTTAAATATGGTTGAAACGGACACTTTTTAATGAAACGGGATGAAACGGACATGGGGTGTTGATTGAGTGATTGAGTGATTGAATCAATGAGCCCTTAATCTTTCAATGATTCATTCTTTAGATAGCTGGATGGCTTTATACCAAATCGTTTAAAAAAGTTACGAGAAAATCCTCCCGGGTCTTGAAACCCTACAGACATTGCTACTTGAGTAAGGGTTTTATATTTTTTTTCTTCCAAGTTTAATTTCGCTTGAAGCAATCTTCTTTCTTTTAAAAACTGTACAGGACTAAGCCCTCTTGTTTTTTTGATGCGTCGACGTATTTGTCGTTCACTCATATTCATATCTTCCGCTAATTGAAGAATCGAATATTGAGGGTTAGAAAGATGCTTTTTTAGTAATAGTTCCACCTTTTTAATCCATGTTTTTTCCTCTTCTGTTAACGCTGTTGATGTACTTGGTTCTATGGGAATCGAAGGTTTTGATTTTTTGGGAATAACAGTTCTTACAGTTTCCTCTTTCAGGTCGAGATATAGGATTTCTTCTGCTACGGTTTCTTCTTTTGCTATTTCCTTTACTTCTTTTTTTGGAATTTTTAAATAAAAGGTGCTCCCTTCACCTTCTATGCTTTCCGCCCAAATAGTGCCATCCATTAACAGGGCTAATTTTTTAGAAAGAGATAATCCAATACCTAAACCTCCTTCTGCCACAGCATTAGGATTTTTAGTCTGAAAATAGCGATCAAAGATATAAGGAAGTTCTTCTGGAGTGATGCCACGACCAGTATCCGAAACAGCAATTAAAATCGAATCATTATGGTCTTCTAATTTTATATCGACCTTCCCTTCAGAAGGAGTAAATTTTATGGCATTAGAAATCAGGTTATTTAAGATGGTTTCCGTTTTATTCTTGTCTAGCAATAATTGCAGGTTTTTATCCGCTTTAAAGTTAAAGCCAATTCGAATTCTTTTTTGAGTCGAAAGAACCTCGAATGAACGAACAATCTTTCGGGTAAGTGTGAAAAGACTTACAGGATTTTCAACTAAGGATAAATTGCCACTATCCATTTTTGAGAGATCAAGAATGGACTTCGTTAGCTGAAGTAAGTCCTTTCCGTTCTTCTTGGCCATATTTAAAAAGGCTAAATGCTGAGGCTCAAGATTATTGCTTTTTAAAACAGAATTGATAGGCCCTAATATTAGCGTAAGTGGTGTTCTCAACTCATGGGAAACATTGGCAAAAAAACGTGATTTAACTTTATCCAATTGCTTGAGTTCCTCCGCTTGAATTGCAATCGTTTGATGCTGCAGTTTGATTCGTTTTCTGGAGTTTCTAATTTTTAATAATAAAATAATTAGCCCAATCATCAACACAGAAAGAATGCCTAAAAGGCTACCCAATAATTGCTTTTGTTTCTTTTGTTTTTTAATCTCTGTTTGTTGAAATTCAATTTGTTGTTTTTGTTCTTTGTCTTTATACTTTTTTTCCAATCCTGCGATGCTGCTGAGGTTGTTGATTTGATCCATGCTGTCCTGCAACACGTTCCAGGTTTCAAAATAATGTAAAGCTTTCTCCGTATTATTTTTTGCTTTATAGGCTTCATATAATTGGTAATTTCCTTTTTCTGATTCATACAAAGTCAATTTTTCCGGAACGATGCTAAGGGCGTGCTTTGATAATTTTATAGCCTTATCATACTCCCCTTTTATCAAATAGATGTCTGCTAATTCCATTGGAAGCTGCATTTTTTTTGTCCAGATATTATTACTTTTTGCAATCTCCCATGCCTTATAATAATACTCTTCTGCGATACTTAGTTTATCAAGAGAATAATAAACAGTTGCTTTTCTTTGGTTCATGTTAAGGAGTAAAGATTGTTCTAATTCTGGATTTATATATTTTTCGCAGGAATCAAAAGCTAAGAGCGCAGCCTGAAATTGATTTGCTGAGGTCAAATCAATTCCATGATCTAAATACCCAAAAGCCAACTGGCTCTTATCCCCGGATTCTATAATGATCTCTAAAGCCAATTTGCTGTACTTTATAACCTGTTCAGGGTCTTTCAAATAAACATCATAGAATGCGGCCATGTTCGAATAGAAATATCTAAGAGAATTTTTTGAATCAGCTTTCTTTGCCAATTCAATGCCTTCAAAGCAAAACTGCATTGCTTCCTCAAAACGATACAAAGCATAATGCACCCAGGTCATATCTTCAAGACTTCGGATTTGAAGCTGCTGTTCTAAAAGATTAAATTTAGAATAGGCGTTTTGAATATTAACTAAAGCACTATCCACTTTAAAAACTTTAGTGTCCAAATATTGTTCTCCAATAATTAGATTGACTTCTGCATAACGATTAGGTGAACTTTCTGCATCAATGAATGCTAAAGCAGATTTATAGGTCTTTATAGAAGATTCGAGTTGATTATGATTTTGGTATATCTTTCCGAGCTGGCAAATGCTATTTGTTTTTTCTTTTTCGTTTTTAGCATTTTTGATTTGAATATTTATAGAATCGATTTTAAGGAGAGTAGAATATGGCAAATCCTGGGTTATTCCTATTTGACTTAAGCCAAAGGAAATAAAAAGGAATAGATATTTTAGATTTGTTTTCAATGGGGTTTACTCAATATTTATTTTGAAACTGCAAACCCTTTTGTTTTAAAGTAAAAGGGCTGCAGTTTCACTGAAAGCGGGGTTATATATTTTTAAAATTCACTTGGATATCGTCCCGTTAAAGCTATACAGAAATTGATGCCTAAATGGGGTTGTCGATTCCTTAGTTTTTTATCAAACACAGACACTTCAACGGTTTGGGTAGCTCCAGCCGGAGCTTTATTCACTTGTTCTGAATAAAAATGATTCGTCAAGCCCATGGAACCAAATTCCGGAGAACTCGTTTTTCCAGTATAATGCGCAGGTAATCGCCCTTCTAAGTTTGGTACGCCAACCGAACTTTGTCCATCTCCACCATACCTTGTGCGAAGTACCCCATATAAAGCTCCGAATGTATTAATCGACTGAATCCCTCCGTCGCATTTAACATAATTTCTTGGACTAAAGTCTCCTGCAAACATGATGATTTCACCAACATAAGGAGCTAATGCGACGCTCTCCATTTTAGTAGATTCACTGTTAACAGCACTCATAAAAACGATGGCTGACAATGAAAAAGTCAGGTACATCCAAATATTGTTTTTTATATTTTGATTCATTGTATTTTATTTTTATTGAAAATTCCGATTCAATCGGGGGTTGTAAAAAATATAGCATAGAAGTCTAAACGCAAATTCAATTTATGAACCCTGTAAAGCAATAATATATTTTACTTTTAAAGAAGGTTCGGTATTGTCATGATTTTGAAAATCTTTAATAACATGCAGTCCATTTGCATCTCCCCCTTTTACTTTTACCTTGGCTACTGTATTGTTTTTTGTTCCAATTTTTTGGCCTAAAGCAATAGAGCTACTGACTCCAACGGGGACTCTGTCTCGGAGATCAGGAAGGGCAAATTGATCTTGATTGTCTCCTCCAAATGTATAGCCTATTTTAGAGTGCAGATAACCATATTGCGATTTGCTTAATAGTTGTCCTTCGCAAAAAGCCCAGCCACTTGGTGGAAAATCTCCGCCAAATAGCATGATTTCTCCAATCATTGGATCTGGTCCAAAGCTTACATCCTCTTCGAATTGTGAAGATGTTGAAATAGTAGATTGGAATAAAAAGATACTTAGAATGAATACAGAAAGTACCCAATACTTATTTTCTATGATAGATTTTTTCATCTGTTTAATGTTTTTAATTTTAATACAATTTATAATGATCTATTGCCTAGTTGGAAAGTTACCAGTATTGATATCAATAAAAATAATATAATGCAAACCCAGGCTTGGTTGTCTATTGCTTTTAGTGGCAATTGCTTCTGAAACGGTCCAAAATCCTGTGGTAGCTCCCGCAGGTGCCTTTTCTATACTAATTGTTGTAGCCTCAAAAGTTTCTGAACCGCCTTGCTGTCCAAGGTCTATAGGTTGATTGTACTGCACATTGGCATTACCCGGGTGAATAGCTGTCCGACCTCTTAAATCAGGCAATGCAAAATTTGTTCGTCCATCTCCACCATAGGTACTTCCTATTAGGCTGAAAAGCTCATTATAATTTCCGATATCTAAAAGTCGTCCATCACATTTTGCCCAACCATTCGGAATGTCGTCATATGGCCACAATTTAATTTCGCCAAGGATATGGTTAGCTCCAAAAGCAGCTGATTCCGTTTTTTCTGAGCTTAGGCTGGTGAAAAAAAAGAGGCTGAGTAGTAATGAGCAAAATACCCATTTTCCGTTTTTTAAGTTTGTTATTTTCATTTGATGTAAGAGGTTTAAGTATAAAATAAGATTTGATTTTTTTTGTAAAAGTTACCAACTCCCCTCCTTTGAAAAGAGTGGTAACTTTTGGTTTTGGGGTTATAACAACAAATAATAGATAGAAAAATTTTTTTAAAAAATTGCCGACTCTTTTTTAAAAAAAGAGTGGCAATTTGCTGTATTTGGGATTCTAACTGCTTGTTCAATTTTATTTTTTATCAATAATTACTACTTTTTGAGTTTCCACTATATCGCCAATCTGGGTCACTAAAAAATACACTTCGCGCTGAGGTAGATTAAATTCTTTTTCCCAGAGAATTTGGATGCCTTGATTTCGGAAATCCTGATGCCAGATTAAATTACCTGTGGAATCTAGTAACTTGATAAAAGCTTTTTTCAATTCAGGATTGTGAAGTCGTATTGTAAAGAAACCATCATTGGGATTTGGGAACACTTTTAAAAAGTGATCGCCTTCTTTTTCATAATTGACTACCCGGATATCAGAGTACTCAAAGGACCCTTCGAAATCTATTTGTTTAAGGCGATAATAATTTTGTCCAACAAATGGATCTCTATCTAGTGTTTGATATGATTTAGGATCTTGAGAATTCCCTGCGCCATCTATAAATGCCAGTTCTTCCCAGTGTATTCCTGTATTGGATTTTTCTACAACAAAGCCCAGGTTGTTTGTTTCTGAACTAGTCTGCCAGTCCAGTTGTATAACATTAGCATCTCTTTTTTTTGCAGTAAAGGAAAGTAATTCAACAGGTAAAGGACTTATATATTGAAACTCATGCTGAAAAGTTTCTCCATTATATTCTATCTCAAATTTCCAGGTACCAAAAGGGCCACCAGAAGGTAAAGTCCAATTCCAGAGCCACCAGGATTTTGTATAAGTATTATCAGAAGTATGCGTCCAACTCTGCCAGATAGAATTATCTGGTCTTCTAACTTTTAAATTAGAAACATCTCCGGCTAACTGATCATGATAATATCCTGCCATATAAACTACTTCTCCCGGAGCAAAATCATTGGACATGTTTGGTGATTCATTGGTTCCGGGGCATCCATGAACAGGAACAGCATCATGCGTAAGCAAAGCATTTAATGTTGGTTCTCTATTGGGGCGTTGGGAGTCCCACCAAGAGTTTCCATTCAGGCTATTACATGCGCCGGAGTATGGATCTATTAAATTGTCTAAATCATCAAATACTTCAAAATGCAAATGGGGAGCAGTAGAGCATCCGGAACTTGCAACGACACCAAGGTATTCTCCTTTCGAAACGGTTTCACCAATAGTCTTTGAGGTTAAGGAGTTTTTCTTCATATGTCCATACCATGCTGATGAGCCATCAGCGTGTTCAATAAAAATAGCATTCCAAACTCCTGAACAGGAACAATGGTCGTCATCGTTTCCATCTATTTTGTCTATAATAGTTCCTGCTTCACCAGCAATAACCTCCACGAAATCATTGTCATAAATATACCAGGGAAAAGGCCAGGTATCTATATCTGTTCCATTATGCCCATCATAAGTTCGAGCATCACAGTTGTAGTCTAATAATCCAGCACCGGTATCTTGATCGACAAAATTGTTAGTGGCGTAATAACTATTAAAAGTTAAGCCAGATGTTTTTTGTAAAGGCCAGTCAAAAGCAACAATAACATTACTTCTTTCATCCACTTCGTTAAGTATACCCGCTTCCCTTAAAGCTCTTTTATTGTTTTTTAATTGCTGAGAAATCTCTTCTCTTTGCTCAGGTGAAAGGCAGTTTGATTTTTTCTCGTAGGAAATTTCGCCGCCTTCAATTGGTTTTAGTTCCTGAGAAAAAAGGATCGTATTTATGGCAATAATTAGAAGGATTAAAATTGATTTTTTCATTTTAGTTAATTTCGTTCATAAATTTTAATCGATTTTCTTGCAATATCTGAACCTCTGAAAAGTGCTTTGAAGGTTTAAAAATTGCCAACTCTTCTTTATTAAAAAAAAGAGTGGCAATTTGCTGTATTTGGGATTTTAATTGAATGTTCAGTTTTATTTCTTATCAATAATCACTACTTTCTGAGTTTCTACTATTTCGCCAATCTGGGTTACTAAAAAGTACACTTCGTACTGAGGAAGGTTGAATTCCTTTTCCCAGAGGATTTGGATTCCTTCGTTTCTGAAATCTTGCTGCCAGATTAAATTTCCTGTGGAGTCCAATAGCTTAAGAAAAGCTTTTTTCTCCTTAGGGTTGTGAAGACGTAAAGTGAAACGACCATCACTAGGATTTGGGAATACTTCTATGGTATGACCCGCTTCGATCTCCTGATACACAGACCTGATTTCAGAAAACTCAAAAGAACCATCGAAGTCAATTTGCTTAAGGCGGTAGTAGTTATAACCTGCCCTCGGTCTTTGATCAGTATAAGTATAATGTTGAAAAGCGTCTGTAGTACCGTGGCCTTCTATAAAGTCAAGCACCTGCCAATCAAATGCATTCCTACTCCGTTCAATTTCGAAACCGAGATTATTCTTCTCAGAAGCCGTTTGCCAAGACAACTCTATGGCTCCTTGTTTTTCAATAGCTTGAAAAGCTACCAAGTCAATGGGAAGGGCACCCCCCGCTTCGTATGCACAACTGCCTACTACTCCTCCAAAATCAATGGTCGCAGGTAATAAACCTGGTGCAGCCGTTAGTGAATATTGAGCAATGGTTCCATCCATACAGTTGGTTCTGGTATAAGGTTGTCCACCGATTGTTATATTCATAGGTAAATCCGAGCACAAAGGAGAATTTGTTTGAGCAATATCAAAAGTATAAACGGCTCCGCCAGAACCACCATCGTCTGCGTCATTTGGACAATCAACAACACGAATATTCCCAGAAGCATCATAGGCGCAGGATCCTATACTACCGCCAAAATCGACCGTATTCGGTAAGGTTTCGGGACTACCTGTAGAGATTACATAATTGGCTAAATCACTATCGATACAAGTATTTTTGACATAGGTCGTACTACCAATCGTGATGGAGTTACCCAAGTCGATACAAGTAGGTGTTCCTGCTGTTAGGTCATAATTAAATACTGCTCCAGAGCCACCGGATTGATCATTTGAAGAAGCAGGACATTGTGCCACGACCAGACTGCCGGCACTACAAAAAAGCATTATTAAAAAAAGTATATATGATTTCATTTTATTATTTTTTTAAGCTGTTTTTAAAAATTGTGATTCTCTATTTTATCTTTCCTCCTAATCCTCCACCAGCTTTAAAGAGACTGCTGTATATTTTAAAAGTAGCGCTATGATCACTCGTTCCATGTGTAGTATGTACCCAAGTAGTCGTACCTGAAGTCGCTGCATTTTTTAAGACAAAAGCGGCATAAAAAGGCTTAACATCTGTTACACCAGGAAACATCGCAGTGACCGTGAAAGGATTTACATTATACAATTCCATCTCGGTAACAGCACTAAGAGCAGGCAAACCGTTACTGGCCAAGGTGGTATTCAGAGCAGTATACTCCGCATTGGTAAAGAAGTGTTTCACTTCAATAAAGCCAAAAGAACCCGCTGTCATTTTATCTTCATCGATCTCCCAATGACGGTTGATCATACCCGTTCCGGCCGCATTTTGAACGAAACAACGATCGTTACCAGAACCTCCACAGAACTGACTGTAATATTCTGAGGTCGTTGCGCCTATTTTTAATTGTACCGCATCTGCTGGAATCGTCCAACCCGCTGGCGCTTTGATCGCTAGTAGCAGTTTTCCATTGCCATCGCAGTAGTAAGTAAAGCCATCCATATCGACGGTGACTTCCGCTCCGATATAAGTACCCGCAGCAGTAGGCAGTTCTGAATCCGGGCCACAGGTTACGGCATTACATTCAGTCGTAATTTCAGTTGCACTATTGCAATTTGTGCCATTATTATTAATGAGCAAATTCTGGATATATCCCCCTTCAAGTCCTTCACAAATAGGGCTTATCGAGCACATCGAGAGGCTAGTATTATGCTGTAAAAAGAGTGTCCTCAAATCGGTAGCCGTTACCCCTTCCAAAGCACTTATATCTGTCAAATTCGAGTTACTCGTAAAATTAATAGTAGGTGTAAAAACAGTATTTGGAATATCTATTATTGCAGAGACCTCTAGTCCATTAAGGCTGGACAAATTGGTTCCCTCTAATCTCAGGCCTCCTATAGTATTAAGGTTTTCTAGGCCACTTAAATCTGTAAAAGTATTGGCACCAACAAAATAGAGCTCACGACCTATTGAGGTGAGATTATCCAAACCAGCCAAAGTCGACATGTCACTAAGCAGAAACCGTCCGTTTATGTGGCTAAGGCTCTCCAAAGCACTTAAATCAGTTAAAGATGAACATTCTAATCTCAGCAACCAACTTACCGACGAAAGGCTTTCCAAGCCCTCTAAATTGCTAAGAGCCGAACTCTCTATCCATAATTCCCTTACTGTACTAAGATTTGCTAAATCGCTTAAACTCGTGAGGCTAGCATTATCCCTTATGTGAAGCTCTCTGATATTAGTAACATTATTCAAAGCGCTGAGATCCGTAAGATTTGAATTATCCTGTATGTGAAGATCTAAAGTCTGGGAATTCGCTGGTAATGGGTTTAAACCATTTAAGTTAGTTAAAGCTGAATTGTTTTTTATTACAATATCCTTCGAACTGATTGGTATCAAATCCGATAGTCCATTTAAACTACTGAGACTAGTATTTGACCATATATTTATATCTCCTACTAGAGCAAGGTTATTCAAACCTGTAAAATCCGTAATTCCCGTATTATTTACTCTAAGTTCTCCAAATATTGCGCTTAGGTTGGACCACTCACTCAAACTGGTGATGGATGTCGTATTTACAAAAAACACACCCGACACTGTATCCAGGTTATTTAAGCCGTCTAAATTGTTAACAAAAGATCCGGTTATCTGCACAGGTCCTTGAAAATTAGTACAGTTTGGATAATCTTCTATAAAAGCATCTACCTGAGCTTGATTCGTAAAATTTAAAGCCTCTTCGGGAGGACAGATTGCCGATCCTTCACAAGAAGAAAAGGGAGGTGGAAATTGACCAAACCCTGGTTCCCAACCTTGGTCAGGGGGGCAAGGATCATTAGGATCATTTGAAAAACTAAAATAAAAAGAATTCTCTTGATCAACAAATTCCGGGTTGTCACTAATCACCCAAAGACCAAAAAAATCTTTGTGTATATAGGAAGGAAATTGATCATTTTGATAAACAGGATTTCCCTCTGCATTCACCGAAAAACCGTCCCATGTATAAGTTCCGTTGACCTCAAAAGTGCCTGCGCCATCAACGGTGATCGTTTGTGAAAATAGATTTCCAGACAAGAGGAAAAAGAAGAGCAGCAGAAGATAGCTGCTAAATTTGTAAATTTTTTTCATAAGATTATAGGTTAAATTTTTTAAAAAATAGGTATTGGGAGTGAATATATGTACGCCATAGAAGAATATCTATTTCTTATTAAGTACGATACAAATGTAAAGGCAATACTAAAGTTGGATCGGACAAAAGAGGGGTTGAAACGGACGTTTTGATACCTAGAGGGGGTTGAAACGGACATCTTATAGTGTTGAAACGGACATGGGAGGGAAAATCAGGGGTGAGGAGTGATTGAAGGGTTGAGTGATGGAGTGAATGAAAGATTGAATCATTGAGTCTTTCAATCTTTCATTGACCCAATGATTCAATAGCTAATCTTGGAGATATTCCGATGGTGTTTTACCGAAGCGGTTGGAGAAGTTTCGAGAGAAGGCTCTTGCATCTTGAAATCCTACAGCTCCTGCTGTTTGAGCAACTGTATTAAATCGCCGTTGTTCCAATAATTGGCGAGCGGCTTGTAGTCGGGTTTCTTTTAAATATTGCGTTGGCGATAAACCGGTCAATGTTTTTATTCGACGACGTAGTTGCCGTTCGCTTATGGCTAAATCGAAAGCCAGTTGAGTAATGGAAAAGTTATTATTAGAAAGGTGTTTGCTTAAATGTTCTTCCAATTCTTCCAACCATTCTGTATCTTCAATTGAAATGACAGGTAATAATTCGCTAGTGTCTTCCTTCACCTCTTCTTCTAAATAAATTTGTTGACTGTTGATCCGCTCCTGGTAATTGAGGAGGATGTTTTCTACTCGAGCCAATAATTCTTCTTCTTCAAAAGGTTTGAGTAAATAGTCGTCAACACCAATACGAAGCGCTTTTATTTTATCCTGTATATCTGCTCGGGCAGTAAGCATGATGACTGGAATATGTTGAAAATAAGTTTTGGATTTTAATACTTTCAATAATTGAAAGCCATCCATAGCCGGCATCATTATGTCGCTGACAATTAAAGAAGGAAGCGATTGCTGATTTTCGTTTAATAGATCTAAAGCAACAATACCGTTTTCGGCAGTCCACACCTGATAGAGTGATTCAAGAACTGTTTTCAAGTATCCTCTGAGTGCATAATTGTCTTCAACAATGAGCACTACAGGTCGAGGGTCGTTGATTTTAGAATTACTTTCTGCCTTAGCAGTCAATACAGGATTTTCATTGATTTCAGAAGCGTCTTCTGTTTGGGACGCAGGATTAGATAGAGTACCTAAAATTTCTTTTCTAGGGATGGTAAGATGAAAAGTGCTACCTTTTCCAAATTCACTTTCTACCCAAATTTTGCCAGCCATTATTTTTGTCATTTCCTGACTTAAAGCTAAACCTATTCCAGTCCCTCCTTCGGTAGGTGCATCAGGCTGTTTGGATTGATAAAAGCGGTCAAAAATAAAAGGCAAATCTTTTTCATGAATACCTCTTCCATGATCTTGAAGAGAAAACTTTATGGTGTTTCCCAAATCGTCTATAGTAAAGATGATCTTTCCGCCAGCCTGTGAAAACTTGAAAGCATTGGAGAGCAAGTTGTTTAGGATAGTTTCAAGCTTACCTTTATCTAAGGCTAAGTGTAACGATTTTTCTGGATGATAAACAAATTCAAAACGAATGTCCTCTCGTTGAGCATGCGCTGCAAAAGTCGAAACAATCTTTTGAAGAAAGGAGAATAGCGCTACTGGTTTTTCGATTAGTTCCAGCTTTCCACTTTCCATTTTTGAAAGACTTAAAATTGAAGCAACTAGTTTAAGTAACTCTTTTCCATTTTGCTGTGCTTTTGTTAAATGAGTGAAGTCCTGATTCTCTAGCTTGTTGTTTTTTAAAACAGAACTAATTGGGCCAAGGATTAAGGTTAGCGGAGTGCGAAGCTCATGGCTAACATTGGCAAAGAAATTAGATTTGACTTTGTCCAACTGGCGAAGTTCCTCTGTTTGTTCTTCAATTAAGTTTTTATCTTCCAGGATTTTGCTAGTCGCTTTTTCGATTTCACTTTCTAATACTTTTTGCCTTCTCTTAAGGGATAGTGTTCTGATTTTATATAAAGAATACAATAGTGCACTTAGGATTAAAAATGACAAAAGGATAAACCAGGTTTGTAGATAAAATGGTTTTAAAACGTTAACCTGAATGGCCAATTCGTTAGGAGACCATTTTCCATTATCCTGTTGGCCTTTGATTCTAAGTACATGGTTTCCATAAGGTAGTTTTCCAATCTGTATTGTATTTTCTTTTTGATAGTTCCAGTCTTTATCAAGACCTTCGATTTGCCAGGCATAGTTGACCTTCTGCGCGTTTTCGAAATTGGGCAAAGAAAAACCTAATCTAAAAAAACGATCTTTTGGATGAAAGTCAATAGTATTTGTTGTTCTTAATTCACCTGTTTTATTTAGCAACTTTGCGGATTCACCGTCAAATATTTCATATGCGGAAATCAACATTGGAGCAGACGTTTGTTGATCTAGTTCAGGAAAATCTTTAGGATGAAAAGCCGTGATTCCGTTTAACCCACCAAAATATATAGTGCCATTCTTTTCCTGAAAAGCCGAAATTCGATTAAACTCTTGTTGCGCTATTCCGTCCTTTTCTAAAAAAGCATTAACATGATAAGTCTCTTTATTGAACTGCATAATCCCATAATCACTACTCATCCAAAGATGATTGTTGTCATCTTCAAAAACGGCATAGATTACATCATTGGAAAGTCCATCAATCGTAGTAAACAATCTTTGTTCATTCGTTTTTCTATTCCATCTCAATAAGCCTTCATTGGTTCCAAGCCAAAAAATATCGTCCGCATCAATGTAGAGGTAATGAAAATATCCTACAGCGAGACGAAAATTGTCTGCTTCTAAATTTCCATATTTATCTATAAATGATTTTGTCTCAGGGTCAAAATGATAAAGACCTTTAATCCCTGAAAACCATAATTTCCCATCCTTATCAGGACAAATATGGTTAATCAAATCAGTTTTCATTAAAGTGTTGCTTGCAGGTATGAATTGTAAATGATCTTCATTTGGATTTTTATAAGCAATCCCTTCGTCCATACCAATCCAAAGTCTTTGGTCGGGGGCCGTATAAAATGACCAGCAAGCTCTCCGCCCTAATGTTTTATATTCAAGAAAAGTTATATCGTTTTTTGAGTTGGACTCAAGGTTAAAATGGGAAACGTTTTTATCAGGATATCCAATATAAAGTCCTCCGGAGGCTGCTTTTGAAAGCGGCCTTCCTAAATAGGAGCCATTCTTCTTTGGTTTATAAATGATATTCCATTGATCTGGTGTTTGGAGAGGAATACGGACTAAGCCTCCAAATTCAAAATTTGCATAAAGGGTATCATCTTCTATTAGGACTCCACGCGCAGAGTTATTGATAGGCTTTGGACTGTTATCCTCAAAAGAAAAATATTTTTTAAAAAGGTTTGGTTTAATTACTGCCAATCCTAAACCCCAATCACTAGGAAACCAATACCGCCCTTTACTATCTTTAAAAACAGCAGCGGTGTTATCGGAAAATTGTTTGGGCAGTCCCTCTCTTTCAAAACTAAAAACAGGATTAGCAATATCTTCCTTGGGGTATACCAAGAGATTGTCTTCATGATAATCCCATGTAAAATCATTTATGTAGGTTGGAGTATTGGCCTTTCTTGGTTTTTCTTTAAGGAGTATATGATTGCCAGATTGGTCTATTTTATAAATAGATACCTTAGTAGAAGTAGTAATAGTAAAGTAAAATATTTCTCCTATTTCCTTTATATCGCTGATGTCGTAGCTATAACTATAATCTGATTTACTGATGATATTTCCAATAGTATCAACCTTGTAGAGCATTGAATTGGTAAAGGATTCTGTGATCCAAAGAACATCATGACTGTCTAAAAAGTATAATTCAATAAAGTTACTTTTTAAGTCAGGTAAGGGATATTTTAAAAACCCTTTTTTGGCATCATAAACGATTAGCTCACTGGGCGTGCTGGAAGCAAAGTACAACCTGCCTTTTGAATCTGTTTTTAAATATCCGGCAGTGCCACTCCATCCTATTGTATTATCTTCCGGAAATCTTTTTATCGGGAAATCCAGACCAAATCGTTCTTCTTGACTTAATATTTCTTCTGTTTGCGGATGTAAAAAAACAAATTCAAGAATATGGTTATTCCAAAGCCATAACCACCCTTCTTGATCTTGACCTATAGTCGTTATGTTTGTGAACTTTCCGAAAGGTGCAGTTTTCGTGGTCCATGATTTGAAATCATGTCCGTCAAATCGTTGAAGACCTTTATTGGAGCCAATCCAAATGATCCCATCTTTATCTTCAAAAATAGTGGTGGTACTTCTGTGTAATAGCCCATCTTCAAGGCCAAAGGCTTGAAGATTGATCGTATAGTCTTGCGCAAAATTTGAATAAGGAAAAGAAAATAGAGATAAGAATAAAAGCCCCAATTGAAGAATTGGCAGTTTAAGCATTAGTATCTGCGAACTAGACCTGTCGGTGTTTCCCCTGTTCATTAATTTGTTAGTAGATCTTTTAATTATTATAAGTCTGTAATATTCAACGGGGATTCCAAAGGTAGTAAGTAGGCTCGATTAAAAAAAGGAAAGCTTGGGGAATTTAATGAAGGGGATTAATTGTAAGTACGAGAGTAATAATCTTTTTGTGTTTGATGGATGTTTTGAAGAACTAAAATTAACAATATACTTTTTAGTAGGATGCTCTGATCGGTTGTCCCATCGTCCTTAGCTGGGAGATTCAGCCTATACCAATGTACTGTATAGAGGCTAAAGTAAAAGGATGTCCTCAATTTTTTGAGGGCACTTTTTTTATATTCAGAATGCCTTAGCAAAAAAACATCTAAAGTACCGTGTAATTGCGATCAGGATTAATAAGAATGAAAAGGAAAGTTTCTTATCTCGGATTCTATAAACTAAACTTGAATGTCTGTATCCCAATCAATATTGGTTAGCCTTTTGTTAGGTTGATTGCCATCTACCCATTGCATAGTATGACGATCTAAGGAGTAATCTGAGTACGTTTTTCAAAAAGTGTCATTCTGTCCCCCACAAAAAAAAACGCCCATAAATCATCGATTTACAGGCGTTTAAAATTTGTTATGTGGTCCCACAAGGATTTGAACCTTGGACCTACTGATTATGAGTCAGTTGCTCTAACCAACTGAGCTATAGGACCGA
>CAYXQH010000002.1:0-14489 GCA_964467425.1 uncultured Saprospiraceae bacterium | reverse complement strand
GAGTATGTCTTAAGTGATGCGTTTATCAAAGCGGAAGAAACACTTTTTGTAGATGATAGTGAAGATAATATTCTTGCCGCGCAGAAACTTGGTATTTCGGGATTGCATCATAATCCGAAAGATGATATTACAGAGATAATGAAAAATTACTTTTAGCCTATATACTTAACCGTGCTTTTAGAAAACCCTTGATTGGGATAGTTTCAGAATATTGGTCTTGAAATCCGGAATACTGAATCGCGGAAGAAAGTGCATTGTCTAAATTTAAATTCGATTGTTCCTGATAATAAAAAAGACCCTGCTTGTGCAATCGTTCCGCCAGATATTCTTGCTCCGTTTGTCCTGGTGTTGGAATTAAAATTGCCTTTTTTTGTAAAGCTACCAAATCCATTATCGTACTATAGCCAGATCTTGCCAAAACAAGATTGCTTTTCAATATGGCTTCATTCAGTTTTTCTGACGTTAGAAACGAAATCATTTTTACGGAATCAGAAAGTATGGTTTCGGAATAGGCTTCCGTCTTTCCCTGCACAATCAATGCTTTTAAATTTAAAGGTTTTAACTGGGCAATTATTTTTTCTTCTAAAATACTTCGTTGAGGTTCGGGACCACTTAATACAGCAATCAAATCATACTCTTTTGGATGCACTCTTTTTTTAAAACGAGAAAGTGGGCCTATGTAATGATGCTTTTTAGAAATAGATAGTTTTCCAGCTAGGCTTTTTTCCCCTTTAAAATCCGGAATCCAGCATTCATCAAAACGATTAATAAACTGCTGGTTGATTTTATTGGTAATGATTTCAAGTCTGCGATTTGGAATGGCAATATTGACCTGATGAGTCATGAAAATATTTTTACAGTTTTTATTTCGACAGCCATAGCGATTATCCGAAATGATGATGTCGATTTGTTTTTCCTGGACGATCTTTTTAATAGCGCGGCGTTCAGAGAAGATGGCTCGGGATATTTTAGGTAATTGTTTGCCAATATTCCAGATCATTCCATTGCCTTTGTAATGCACATTATATCCAGGCAATTCAATAGATGCTAAGTGAGGGTATTCTTTTTTCAATAAACCTAAAGCACGTCCGTCAGAAGCAAGCATAACTTCTTGTCCCAAGTCTATCAAGGCGTTGATGATGGGAATACAGCGAGTAGCGTGCCCGAGGCCCCAGTTTAAAGGGCTAACTAATATGCGATGCGTTTTGCTCAGATTATTATTTGTTTTATCTTTAAACTAATACTAAGTAAGATACATAACAATATGCGACGTAATAATAAAAGCCTTTTCTTTTTGGTAATGATTTTAATCACGGTGAGTATGATTGCCTGTCGAGCGGGAGATTGTGGTTGTCCGCCTTGATTAGGAGTGAAGAGTTAGGGATGAAATAAAAAAGAGCTTGAAAACATTTTTCAAGCTCTTTTTTATTTACATACGAATCTCATCCTTGTTTTTATCATAAAATTGATACTGCGTCAATTGGAATTCTTGATCTGCTTCGATCTTTATCCATTTAAAATATTTGCGGTACCATTTCATCTGGACGCTTGGAAATCCTTTTTTAAGGAAAGCATGAATGAAAGGATGTGTTTTAAGATTTATCTTAGAATTAGGTCTGGATTGTAATATGAAGTCTAGGTCACGCTGGATATCGTCGACTAGCAAAATAGAAGGATTGATTTTTCCAGTTCCTTTACAAGAAGGACAAACTTCTGCGGTATTAATTTTGACTTCTGGACGAACACGTTGTCGGGTGATTTGCATCAACCCAAATTTACTCAATGCTAATATGGTATGTTGTGCCCGATCTTTTCGCATGAAATCTCTCATCTTTTTAACGAGGATTTTCTTATGCTCGGGTACCCGCATATCAATAAAGTCAATGATAATAATACCTCCGATATCTCTAAGTCTTAGTTGACGTGCAATTTCTTCTGCCGATTCTAAATTCACCGCTAATACCGCCTCTGCCTGATCGCCATTTGTAACTTTGTGCCCGCTATTCACATCAATAACATGCATCGCCTCCGTATGCTCAATAACCAAATAAGCGCCGCTCGCCATCGTTGCGGTTTTTCCGAAAGAGGATTTTATCTGACGGGATACACCGTGCGTTTCAAAGATTGGTTTACCTGATCGATGATGCTTTACAATGTTGACCTGCTGTGGTGAAATAGAAGCCATGAAGGTTTTGACATTATGAAAAAGCTCTTTGTCATTGACCGTAATCCGATTAAAAGAGTCATTCAAAATATCCCGAAGAATACTGGATGCTTTATCCAATTCGCTCAACAACTTCATCGGCGGCTGCGATTTAATTAGTTGCTGATGAACTTGTTCCCATTTAGCCATCATAAAACCGAGCTCTTCATGTAAGTCTGCAACTTTTTTTCCTTCTGCGGCAGTACGTACAATGAGACCAAAGTTTTTTGGGCGAATACTTTCTACTAAGACCTTTAGTCTTTTTCGTTCTTCCGAATTGCCAATTTTTTTAGAAACGGCAACAATATTCGAAAAGGGTGTTAATACTAGAAACCTTCCAGGGATGGTGATTTCACAACTCAATCTAGGTCCTTTGGTAGAAATCGGTTCTTTTAAAACCTGGACCAAAATCGGTTGCTTTTTATTCATTACCTGATCGATCTTTCCTGTTTTGATGATATCAGGCTGCATCTCAAAGTTTTCCAGGTATTGAGTGGCTGTTTTACCATCAATAGTATCCTGAGTAAATTTGAGTAAGGATCGAAGTTTTGGACCTAAGTCCGTGTAGTGAAGGAAGGCATCTTTCTTATGGCCAATATCTACAAAAGCTGCATTTAGGCCAGGCATAAGCTTACGAATTCTTCCTAGAAAGATATCACCAACTGTAAAGTTTGTGTTCGTCTTCTGGTAGTGTAATTCGACAAGCTTAGAGCTTTCGAGAAGTGCAATCTCTACTTCCGTTGGGGTTGAATTTATAACAAGTTCTTTTTCCACGCGCTCTTTATTCCTTTAAATTGAAAAATAGGGTGATTAACAGATTTTGCAGCAAATCAGTCCAATCATCACTTTACACTAAAGGAAAAAATTATAAAAGAAGGGTTTAAAGTCTTCTTTTGGTAATTAGCATTACCAGATAACTTGATATTTGTAAAAGAGAAACATTCAGGTTTTTAGCTTTAAAATTAAGTCCTGCTCTGTTCACCATTATAGAATGAAAAACAATGATAATAAATGTCTACGAAAAGATGAAAAACACCTTTTTTCACTAATTCTCATTTACTTAAAAGCCTGACGGTATGGGGTTATCCATTTCGTCAGGCAAATTCGGCACAAGAAACCAGATTCTTTCCAACAACAGTTGCTGCCAGTATAAGCTATGCATTAGCATAGGCTATGCTATCTGTTTTTCTTCTTATGTCGGTTTTTACGAAGTCTCTTTTTGCGTTTGTGTGTTGCAATTTTGTGACGCTTTCGCTTTTTTCCACAAGGCATAATAAATGTCTTTAAAATTTTAAAAATTTAATTTCTTAAAACTAATTCTTCGAAAAGTATTAGTTAATACATTTTGCAGCATATTCAGCTGCTTTTTCTTTATTTCCAAGTCCGTCGTAAGCCTGTACTAGTAAGCAATTTACTTTTGTATTATCAGGCTCTACGCTGACTGCTGTATTTAATCTTTCGATCGCTTTATCAAATTGATTGGTTTGAATTGCTAAGCGAGCGAGTGTTGTAAGTACCAAAACGTTTTCTGGTGCTTCTTGATTGTATTCCCTCAACATTAAAATCCCTTTCATGGGATTATCTTTTGGGTTTTCTACAAAACTTAATGCAAGATTAACCTTATGCGCAAAATTAGAAGGATTAATTGAGATTGCATTTTCAAATGCTTTGCTCGCATTATCAAAACAAAATGCTCTGATCTTTTCTTCTTTCGCTTTTCTTGCACCGATCATATAAGTCGTCCCGGTAATTGACCAGGAATCTTCATCGTTCAATTTGTTCGCAATTTCCTCTGCATAATATCCTGAGATATCTGCTCTTCCTACTTCGTACCAAATGCTTGCGAGCTTTTTTAAGTGTTTAATTTTAGTTGAGTCAGCATCACTCGTGCCATAATCTTTCTCAAAACTTGCAATAATTGCTGCGGTATCTAATGGTAATTCAGATTTTGCGGCAGGTAGTAATGAAGCGATGGAAGTACTTGTGGCAGAAGCGGCTCTTGTCTTTTCTACTATTTTTTGGTCTTCTGGTTTCGTTTCTCCTCCAAGATATAATCCGGTGAATAACAGACAAGCTGAAACAATTATAATTATCTGAAGTTTAGACATCTTCTAATTATTAAAAATACTATTTATTCTTTTCCTCATCAGGAAGAGAATTAACATTATCTTTCACTTGTTCCACAAAAACCTTAGCAGGTTTAAAAGAAGGGATATAGTGCTCTGGAATTTCAATAGCAACATTCTTCTTTATATGACGACCAACTTTTTTTGCACGTTTTTTTATTACGAAACTTCCGAATCCTCTCACATAAACATTCTCCCCTTGAGATAGTGTTGTTTTCACTTCTTTAAAAAAGGTCTCTAATGTAACTAGTACATCTACCTTTGGGACTCCGGTCTTTTCAGAAATTGCTGTAACCAAATCAGCTTTTCTCATCGTTATTGTTTGGTTTATAATAAGTTATGAATAAAATAAGAGAGCGGTAAAGCGGTGCAAATCTCGTAATTTTATTCCTTAATTGAAAATTTAACACTACTTTATTTTTAGTTTTTTTTATTTCATACTCAAGTCAATACACTTTTAGAATATTATTATTTAAAATTTCTACTATTTGTAAGCCTTTGAGATTAAGAACTCAATATTTGTGATATGTTGTGTTTTTTCCGCAAAATGCACTGTTTCTTTATCGCCCAACGTACATATTATACTTAATTTATTAGTATTATTTATTTAGCTTTTTATTCAGGCAGCTTTGATTATCTTTGTACAATTATAAATTTTAAAGGGAAATCTATTCGTATCTACGCGATTTTCAACAAATAGAAAGGTTTAATACAGTTCACATTTAAATAAATTTTATGTTATTATCAATGACAGGATACGGAAGAGCTTCTTCCGTTTTTGAGGGGAAAACCATTACTATTGAGGTTCGTTCTCTTAATAGTAAGTTTACGGATATGCGCTTCAAAGTACCGCAAAGTTATAAAGACCGAGAGCATGATATGCGTAAAATAATATCAGAAAAAGCGCAACGTGGGAAAATCGACATTAGCATTGATGTGAAATCGATGAATGGCGAAGGAGACTATGCTTTAAACCAATCTTTATTTACAAAGTATTATAAGGAATTAATGGAATTGTCCAAAACCTTGAACATGCCAGAAACGGATGTAATGCAAGCTATTTTGAGAATCCCAAATGTCATTGCCTCTGGTGATGATGATGTTCCTGAAGAAGAATGGAATGCTGTAGAATCTACCTTATATGAGGCACTCAAAAATTTCACAAAATTCAGGTCTGCCGAAGGAAGTGCTATGGAGGAAGATTGTAAAAGAAGAACCAATACGATTCAGCAACTTTTAAATGAAATAGAGCCTTTTGAATTGGCACGAGTAGAACGCCTTCGTACCAAAATCCAAAAACATATGGACGAATATGTCGGAAAGGATAATATAGACGCCAATCGATTTGAACAAGAGATACTTTATTATCTTGAAAAGATTGATATCACGGAAGAAAAAGTCCGACTGGCTCAGCACTGTAAATTTTTTAATGAGCAACTAGATAAAAAAGAAACACTCAAAGGAAGAAAGCTCAATTTTATCAGCCAGGAAATGGGACGGGAAATTAATACACTCGGATCAAAAGCAAATTCATCGGATATCCAGAAAATCGTCGTACAGATGAAAGATGAATTAGAAAAAATAAAAGAACAGGTTGCTAATACGGTATAAGTTTTAGGAGATGAGCAAACTATTAATATTTACGGCGCCTTCTGGAGCGGGTAAGACGACCATTACCCGACACCTTTTAAAGAAATTTGATTTTCTTGCATTTTCAGTTTCCGCGACCACACGTGATCCACGACCACATGAAACGGATGGAGTCGATTACTATTTTTTAAGTCATAAGGCTTTTAAAAAGAAAATAAAAAAAGACGCTTTCGTTGAATACGAAGAAGTTTACGAAAATCAATTCTACGGGACCCTTAAAAAAGAGGTCAAACGTTTGTGGAAAGATGGCAAGCATATTCTTTTCGACATCGATGTTCAAGGAGCAAAAAAAGTAAAAAAAGTCTACGGAGATCAGGCATTGGCTGTTTTTATTAACCCTCCATCAAAAGAGGTATTGATCGAACGATTGAAAAATAGAAAAACAGAAGATGAAAAAAGCCTAAAGAAAAGGATAAAGAAAGCGACAAAAGAATTGAAATATGCGAACAAATTTGATACAATTTTGGTTAATGATGTATTAGATGTCGCATTGAAAGAAGCGGAAGAGATTGTTTTGGCGTTTATAAGTAAAGAAGATTAATTATTTTAATAAAATGGATACGCTTACAACCAATGGTATAAAAATTAGCGTAGAAACATTCTACCAGCAAAATTACTCCAGACCCCTGGAGAACAAATATATCTTTGCCTATCGGATCCATATTGAAAATCGAAGTAGCAAAACTGTTCAGTTGATGCGTCGACATTGGTATATTAAAGATTCTAGTGGCAGTGTTCGAGAAGTGGAAGGTGAAGGGGTCATTGGAAAACAACCTGTTTTACGGCCAGGCGAAGGGCATCAATATGTTTCCTGGTCACCGCTGATTTCTGATATCGGGAAAATGTATGGAACCTATCTAATGCTCAATAAAGAAACGAAAAGTCAATTTCGTGTTTCTATCCCGGAGTTCAAACTCATCGCTCCTTTTAAACAAAACTAACTTAAGAAGTTAAGCGCTTTTTGCTTATTTAATCGCTTAATCCTCCTTGACTCTCTTTAACCCTTTTGTTCTACTCATATCGCAAAGATTCTATCGGATCCAATCTTGATGCTTTCAAAGCAGGGTATAATCCTGAAATCAGACCGACGACCATACAAACAGTGATGCCTAAGAAGATCCATGCCCAGGGAATAAAGAAGCTTCCGCCCATTCCTTTTGCAACCAGCAAGCCGATGATGATTCCGAAAAATATTCCGATCAATCCACCCAATTGGCAAATCACAACAGCCTCTGTAAGAAACTGCAATAATACATTATTTCGAGTCGCTCCAATCGCTTTTCGAATACCAATCTCTTTAGTACGCTCAGTTACAGAAACAAGCATGATGTTCATCAATCCAATCGCTGCACCTAATAAGGTAATCAATCCAATCGCTATTGCTGCAAATCGAAGCTTCACCGTATTTTCTTTCAGGATGGCTATAAAACTATCGCTTTTAAAAATTTCGAAATCGTTTTCCTGAACGGTCTTTAAACCACGGACTCTTCTAAACGTACCAATGGCGACCGCTTCCGAAGCTTCCATGTCTTCTGGTTTAAATGCTGCAACAGAGATGTTATAGTTTCGCCTTTGAGTTCCGTAGTATCTTTTTACATTGAGTAGTGGTGCAAAAATAATTCGATCCTCGCTAGCATTGAGCGAAGAACCTTTTGATTTTAAAACACCAATGATTTTATATTTTATATTACCAACCGAAACGGTTTTACCAAGTGATCTTTCTGCCTTTTTATCGAAAAGAGAATTGACTACATCCATCCCGATAATGATTTTATGACTTCCGGATTCTACCTCTGTAGAAGAGAAATTTCTGCCATGACTAATTTCATAACCTTTTACAGGCATGTAGTTTTCATCGATCCCTCGAAAGCGAACATTGGGATTTGTTTTTTCTTCTCCATATTTCGCAGTAGCTAGACCTGTTCCATAAACATTGACTGAAACTAAAGCTGGAAAATCATATTCTTCTTTAAAATCCATTGCTTGCTTAAATGTAATTCTGTCTCCTCTCTTAGATCGACGGCCACCTCTGTTTCCACTTGCACCTTCATCACTTGGCGTAATTTCAAAAGAGTTTGCACCCATTCGAATAAAATTATCTTGTAAAGAGAAAATAGCAGCATCTATTGCGGTAAGGATTCCAACCAAAGCCATGATTCCAAAAGCAATAATGAGAATGGTTAATATTGCTCTAAGAATATTAGACCTGACAGATCGAAGTGCGATGTTTATGTTTTCCGTTACATTCATTCTTGGCGAATAAAGCTATGAGTTTTAATTCTTAAAGAAGATGATCAAAAATAGGATTTTAATTATGAAAAAAAAGAGACTCTTCGATGAAAAGGATTTCATTATAGACGGAATTAGCTTTTTGGGTAGAAATTTTGGTTAATAAGCTGAAAAAATTCCTTTGCTATCCCATTGTTGGTCGCAATGACCTGCTTTCCGAAAATATAATCTGAGCCTCCTCTGAAGTCGCATACCTCACCTCCTGCCTCTCGGACAATACATGCGCCTCCTGCCACATCCCAGGGGCTTAGACTGTATTCAAAATAAGCATCGAATCGACCACAGGCAACATAAGCTAGATCCAAGGCGGCAGATCCAAATCGACGGATACCTCGCGTTTTTTGCATCAGAGCTTCTAAGATGTTCAGGTAGTTTTTTATGTAATCGTAATCATAATAAGGAAAACCGGTAGCAATTAAAGTGTCTGCAAGGTTTGATGTAGGACTGACCTGAATACTTTTTTCATTTAAAAAGGCACCTCCATCTTTCCAGGCATAAAAACATTCACCTCGGTTGACTTCGTAAACAATGCCCAAGACTGATTCGTCGTGATGCTGCAGGGCCACACTAATAGAAAAGAAGGGGAGTTGATGTAAAAAATTAGTTGTCCCGTCAAGCGGATCAATAATCCATTGGTATTCGCCGGCTTCTGTTTTAATCGTTTCTTCTTCGGTTAGAAAAGTAGCTTTCGGTAATAGTTTTCCTAATCCTTCAACCAATTTCTTTTCCGCCTCTTTATCAACATAGCTAACAAGACTATTTAAATCTTTGACTTCGATTTCACTCGTTTTTACTTTTCCTAATTCCTGTTGAATGAAAATACCCACTTCTTTTATTAAGGTACAACTTTCGAGACAAAGCGTTTTTAATGATTCGGTATGCATAGCGTTTTTTTGTAAAGGTAATTTTTTATTGATGCTTATTTTTGTTTTTGAAACTGGAACTTTAAGACTTAAACTTAAGTTCACCTATATAGAAAAAGCAAATGAAGTTTAAAATAATATGCAAACCGAAAAACAACTAAAAGGGAAAGGCAAACTATTATCATTAGTTCTGCGACATCGACCAGAATTGATTGGAATCGAATTGGATGATCAAGGCTGGGTACCTGTGGTGATTTTGTTGGAAAAATTAGAAGCTTTTGGAAAGCCTTTAAGTTTAAGTGCGCTAGAACAAGTCGTAAAAAATAATAATAAAAAAAGATTTTCTTTTAATGCAGATAAGACGATGATTCGCGCCAATCAAGGACATTCTATAAAAATTGACTTGGGGTACGATCCTATCGAACCGCCGGAATTTTTATACCATGGTACCGCAAAGAAAAATGTAGAAAGTATTTTAAAGCAAGGCATTCAAAAACGTAAAAGACATCACGTCCATCTTTCCGGCGATGAGGAAACTGCGAAAGCTGTTGGTGGGCGCCATGGTGTTCCTGTAATACTGAGAATTAAGTCAAAAGAAATGTATAAGGCGGGCATCCTGTTTTATCGTTCGAAAAATGAAATCTGGCTTACGGAATATATTTATCCCAAATATATCCTCCTCCCTGAATGACAAATTGGATTTCCCGCTAAGCAGAAAATCCAATCTAAATTTTTATCGAAAGTCGAACTACCCCATCTCCGCAACTACCTCTGTCACTTCAGGAACCATTCGTTTAAGCATGCCTTCGATTCCGGCTTTCAATGTAACCGTAGAAGAAGGGCAACCACTGCAGCTTCCTTGTAATATAACGACGACTTTACCTTTGTCGAATTTTTTAAATTCAATATTACCACCGTCCATCTCAACAGCAGGCTTTACATAAGTTTCGATCAGTTCTTTAATTTTGGTAACGATCTCCGTTTCTTCGCCGGTATATTCGTAACTCGCGCCCCGCTCCGCTTCCATTTTTTCCATTGCCTCCGCAAAACCATCTTTTAAAATCTCCTTACCTTCTTCGATGTAGTTTTTGACAAATTCTTTCAATGGAAGCATAATGTCTTCCCAGGCAAAGTTGAACTCTTTTGTAATCGTCACGAAATTATTACAGATATAAACACCTTTGACGTAAGGTAATTCGAAAAGTTCTTTCCCAAGTGCCGACCATTCTATAGCCAACGCCTCTTCCCGGAAATCAGCAGTCCCTTTATAAAGCATCCGATTAGAAACAAACTTCAAAGATTCTGGATTTGGAGTTTGTTCAGTATAAAGCATCACCGGACTTTTTGTGGTGGTATTTTCCATTTAACTTATTTTTATCAGCTTATTTAGATTTATTCTACACAAAGATAACATATTTTATAATAGGAATGTTCTAAAACCCCCTAGCAAATTCGAAACTCTTTTACCTGACTACCTTTTGTTTTACCCGTACAGTTCATAATGCACCTGAGATTTATCATAGCCGAGTTTTAAAATAAGATTTTCAACGGCGTCGTCAATCATATTGCTCCATCCACAGATGTAAAAATCCAAATCGGGACGAACTTCTTTATAGTCTTCCAGATAAATTTGGTGAACATAGCCTTTATAATTTTCGGCAGTTTCTTCCCTTGAAAGGGCAATGGAATATTTGAAAGCTGGAAATTCCGCTTGTAGCTTTTCAAATTCTTTGCGATAAAGGACTCCTTCTTCATAGCGTGTTCCAAAAACCAAATGGATATTTTTATGTGGTTTTTTATTTTCAAATAAATCTCCCAGCATACTTCGGAAAGGCGCAACACCTGTTCCAGTGCAAATCATCACTAAATCTTTCTCTACCTTTTCTGGTAAACAAAAACCGCCATCGGGTCCTTTAAAACGAATAGGTGTTCCGATCTTTACTTCCTCAAAAAAGTAAGTGCTTCCAGCTCCTCCTTCTAGTTTTACAATACAAAATTCTAGAATATTAGAACCATCTGGCATGTTTGCAATCGAATAACTTCGCCACCGCTTCAATCGTTTTTCATGAATCGGTAAATCCATCGTCACAAATTGTCCGGCTTTAAAGTCAATAGATTCCACATCTTTAACCTTCACCCAAAACCGTTTGGTCGTTGAAGACTCCTCCTCAATTCTAATAATCTCACTATCGTACCATTTCCAAGCCATATAAAGTATTTTATTTTAAACTACCTGTTTACCTGATTATATCCTTGTATTCTAAAAACGTTTCAAACCCTTTTTTGTTGAAATATTCCTTCGCATTGGTCTTGTCCAAAACAGTAGCAGCTAAAACAAAATCTCCTCCCCAGGCACCCAATGATTTTACAACACCTTCAAAGTCCGAAAAATATACATCCTGTACCTTAGGCATTTCGATTGTTTTGCTTACTAGGTCTTCATGTTCAAGCATGATCTTTTGAAAATCATTTATTGAACGCGCGTTTAATAAAGCATTTGTGAGCTGAGAAACTTCATCGAGAGAATGAGCCTTATTTTTAGATTTTTCTCGGTAACGTTGAATGCCAGATCTGCTATTTTGTTTTTTCGAAAGATAGATAAAGAATAACTGTTGTTTGAATATCGGGTCAAAATTAATCTTTTCTATAAGTGGTCCGGATGTATTATTTTGATATAAAATAGGCGAATCACTACCGGCACAGGCAATATCGTAACCTGATCCGCCAAGCGTTTTTTTAGATAATTGAAACGGGTCTATTTCTGCCCATTTCGCAAGCGTATATAGTAGTGTAGAGCTTGTCCCTAAACCCCATAGACGTGGAAAATCTAATCGCGTTTCCACTTGAATAGATTGCTCCTTCGATAAAAAATTCGGATTTAAAAATCTGGCTTGTTGTAAAATATTTTGAAGGACTGTTGCTGATTGCGTATCAGTAGTTTCCTTAATGGAGAAGTCTTTTAAATTAAAAACACCTTCAAACCAATTAGCGTTTTGATCGTTTTTGCTTTTCCAAAAAATAAACCCGGAAGAAGGATGTGGTTTAATATGTAGAGATTGTCCAAACGTAGAAGGTAAGCCTATTGCTTTAGCTCCGTCGAGAACAAAGTACTCCCCGGATAAAAGTAATTTTCCATTAGCGTGAAAAGAGAGTGGCATGAAAAGATTAATTCTTAAGCGTAGGTTTACTTACTCGTGCTGTTTTTTTTTCAGAACGAAGTTTATCAAGGTAAGTCTGTGCAGCATTATAAGAAACGACTTTATCTTCAAAATAAGCACTTGCCGTTTCTTTTTCCGTTTCTGTAGCTTCCATTGTATTTAAAATATTTGCAAGATGCATTTTCATATGCCCTTGCTGAATACCCGTCGTAACTAAAGATTTTAATGCTGCAAAGTTTTGAGCTAGGCCAGTTGTAGCGATAATCTGCATGAGTTCATCAGCATCTGGATTGCCAAGCATTTCCAAAGAGCGTTTTGCAATAGGATGTAATTTTGTTAATCCGCCAACAGTTCCGATAGCAAGTGGAATATCTAACCAGAATTTAAAAACACCATCTGTAACTTTACAATTGCTCAAAGAACGATAGTGACCATCTCTTGCAGCGTAGGTGTGACCACAGGCTTCGATAGCCCTGAAATCATTTCCAGTTGCTAAAACGACAGCGTCTATACCATTGAAGATACCTTTATTATGTGTAGTTGCTCGGTATTGATCTATATGGGCAATTCGAACAGCAGTGCAGAATTTTTTTGCGAAAGTTGTTGCGTCAATCCCATTTGAAAAATTACCTAAATCTTCAATTGGACATTCTACCCAGGCTCTAACCAGACACTCCGGAGTATAATTAGAAAGAATGGACATGATGATTGTTACATCTTTTTCTTCATCAACAAAATTATCTTGTGTAGCTACAAAATTTCGAAGAGACTCAGCAAATGATTCTAAGACAGAATTTATAAAATTCGCGCCCATCGAATCACAAGTTTCAAAGTTGACTTTGAGCTGATAATAATTTTTTTCAATCCCAGTGTAATTAATCAAATGGATATCTTTGATCCCTCCTCCACGCGCTTCCATGTTTTTGGTAATCTCTGAAGCATCGCTACACATTTTTTCTTTCATTGCGCTAAAGGATTCTTCCAGCTTACTAGCATCGCCACTCCATGTAAAATGTACCTGTCCAACTTTTTTGGTGGAAATAACTTTCGCTTTAAAGCCTCCACGAGTCATCCAAAATTTTGCAGCGCTTGAAGCAGCAGCTACAACCGAGCTTTCCTCAATGACCATTGGAACAGCGTAGGTCTGATCATTGATGACGAAATTCGGTGCGATCCCAAAAGGCAGATAAAAATTACTAATCGTATTTTCACTAAAACCATCCAGGATTTTCTGCTCTTCTTCATTGGATAGCCAATAGCTTTTAAGCTCTCGCATAACATTCTCCGGATCTTTGAAGAAATTTTCAACGAGCCACCGCAGCTTACCACGCTTTGATAATTTAGAAAAACCGGATATTGATTTTGACATTTACGTAAATTATTTCACTTTCAAAAAAGCTCTTGCTAGTGCTAACCCTTTGACCTGAGTATCGACATAAGCTCTTAATTCTTCGTAGGTACCTGTTGCATGTTTTAGAAAACCAGATGCCTGGCCATAAATACTTGGAAGAGCTAATTTATTAATTAAATAGTAGCCATCCAAAAAGTTCTTGATTCCTCCGGAAATAATAACCTGTTTACAACGGATTTTATCACCCAGTTCTTCTATTAGTTGATTACTGAGCTGGACCATTTCTTCAGCACCATGTCCCACATTTGCTAGTTGCTCATAAATCTTTTGGCGTTGTGGTGTACTTCGAAGAAGTTCTAGTTTAGAAAAATTTGTTCCGCCATTTGCAGCGAAATCGATTCCGGCAAGAGGTAATTGAAAAAGTTGTTTTAAACTTTCATATCCCATTCCCTGGCCGACTTCTTTGACGATGATCGGATAGGTGGCTTTTTCCAGAATGGTTTCTATCGTTTGTAATGGAGGTCTTTTAAAGCGATCACCTTCAGGTTGTAACCATTCCTGAAAAGGGTTTACATGAATAATTAAACCATCAGCCCTTAGCTTATCTATTAATTGATCAATTAGGAATATTTCATTGTCATCGATCAATTCTTCTAATTGAGCTATTCCAAGGTTTGCAAAAAGCGGTAAATCATCCCCAATCAAGCTTCGGACATCAAAATCTTTTAGCATATCATCACTCCTTAGCAAAGATCGACAAGAGCCTAGTCCCATTCCCATTCCAAATTCTTTACAGGCACGAGCTAGGTTATGATTGATCGTTTTGGCTAGTTCTGTTCCACCAGTCAT
>CAYXQH010000001.1:0-41427 GCA_964467425.1 uncultured Saprospiraceae bacterium | reverse complement strand
TACTATCAATTTTCAAACACCTGACTACTGTCTTTTAATCCAACTAGCCGGGTTTAGCTTTTCTTGATTTTTCCAAATCTCAAAATGGACCTGCGAAACATTTCCTTTTGGACTGGCGAGCCCAAGAGCTTGCTTTGTTTTTATAATATCACCTTGCTTTACAAACACTTCTTTCAAGTTAGCATATACGGTATAATAGGTTCCATGTTTTATAATCAGCATAATGCCATTATTAGGAATGAATTGTTTCCCAACGACAGTACCTTCGAAAACTGCTTGAACTTGTGCGTTTGCATTCGTTTGAATGTCTATTCCATTATTAGTAATTTGAACTCTTTTAAGTGTAGGATGTGGTTGTTTTCCAAAACGTTTTATAATCACACCATTATCTACCGGCCAGGGCAATTGCCCTTTATTTCTGTTAAAACTGGAAGAAGAGACACTCGTGTTTGGTGTTCTTCTTGGCCTTGGTTTAGCAATTGTATTGCTTGTAGCGTTTGCTTCTTTTAAAGCTTCATTTTTAGAACGTTCTTTTTTTCTGCTAGCTAAAATTTCTTTTTTAATCACTTTTTCAATAGCATTATTTAAAGTATTGTGCGCTATTCGTTTTTTATCTAAATCTTTACGAAGTCGTGATTCATCTTTTTCTAAAGCTTCTAACATAGCCGATTTACTATTTAGTTCCTCTGCCAATATTTTTTTCTGGTTTTCTGTAGAAAAAAGTAATGCTTCCTTTTCTTCTTTGCGTTCTTCTAATTGAGCAACTTTTTCTTTTAGACTACTCTGCGTTTCTAAAATTAAACTAGTTTGATTTTTACGATAGGCATTATATTGTTTTAAATATTGCCAGCGTCGAAGTGCTTCATTAAAATCTGTGGAGGAAAAGATAAAAAGCAAATTGCCATTATTCATTTTTTGTCGGAGGGCATTACGGGCAATCACACCGTATTCTTTTTCTAATCGAAGTAAATCTTCCTCTAAAGAAAAGACCACATTATTTGTCCGGTCCAAACTTTCATTCGCATATTCCAGCTCCGCATTTAGCGTCTCTAATAATTCTTCCCGAGCTTCTATTTGTCGTTCTAGAGCGATGAATCGATCGAGTGTAGCCGTCCGATCTTTAGCTGTCTGGTTAAGCAACTTTGAGGTTGCACTGATTTCTTTTAAAAGTTTTTTACGTTTTTTTTCCAGCGATTTACGAGATTGGCCAAATCCAGAAGGGAGCAGCAACAGGGAAGAAATAAAAAAGGCTAAAAAATATTTAGTCAATACGGGTATAGCTTTTCGGAATTTCAAATCGAATGGTCTTAGGTTCGTTAAGTTCCAGTTTTGAAAATTTGATTTTTATTTCGACGTCTCCTTGTTGAGGTGCGTTTACTTTATAAGTTCGAAAATACGAAAATTTTGGATAATCATCTTTTTTGTCGGATCGGTCCATTTCTATTTTAAGAAACTGTCTTTTATCATCAGGCAAAAAATTCATAGCTGTCAGTAAATAATCACGCCCTTCTAAACGGTATTCGCTTTTAAAATGTTCGGTGGTACCATTCAAGGCATACTCTCCTTCGTCGATATCGGATTCTAATTCTGAGCCTGCAAAAAAGATAGGATTGCCCAATAGTAATTCTTCTAAAATATCAAAAATCGGCATATCCTCCGCTGTTCGTTGAGGCAGGTTAAACTTATCTTCAATGCCATCAATACTGCTGATAAAATATTCTTTATTTATTCGGTCAATCATAAAAAAACTATCCGGAGTAATTTGAATTCTAGCAGCTTCTACGGTAGCTTTTTTTACATTTAACCAAATGAGGCTATCTTTTTTATATCTAAAATTCGCATTGAATTTCCGTGTTTGATAATCATCCCTATACGTAATCTTTCCCTTTGCACTCAGCCATTCCGCCTCTACCCTATTCGATGCTAATTTTTTTAATAAATATCTCGAAGATTTGGGTTTTAGTTTAATATTTCCTCCAGCGCGTTTGCTGCTTTTACAGGCAGGAAGTACTACTATGGATAGTAGGAGCAGGGAAAAAAGGATCTGTAATCTATTCATCATCATTTTTTCTTGAAACGACAAAGATAGTAGGTAAAATTGTATGGAGCTGGTTTTTTGAGGTCTTTTTAATATTTCACAGCAGAGAAGCAAAGAAATTGGAGCAGGTCGTAATGAAAATACTTTACAAGAATAAAAAAAAGCCGAAGAGATGATCAACGGCTTTCAAAAATCAACTAATCAAAATAAAGTATATTTTTTCGAGATATCGTTTGGGGTTATTTATTTTTATTAAACCATTCTAGCAGGTCAGATTTCACAGCGCTTTCTTCTAAAGTTTCATCATGGACAATTTCATCATAGGTAATCTGCTTCACTTCCATAAGATATTGGACCAGCATTCGACTTTTTAAATAGATTGGTGTTGATCCAAAACCGTTCTCATATTCAATCCAATCCCAGTCTTGTAGACCATCCCCCTCCGCTTTTAAAAACAACTCAATTCCTTTTTTTAAATCAACCTCCTCTTTGGATCTTGTTTTCTCGTATTCACATATTCCTTCTAATTTCCAAAACGGAAAATCGAGCGTTGCGAAACCATAAGTGTTGTATTGATAATTATGAATAAATTCATGAGCAAAAACTTCTGTAAGTTTTAATTTTCGATCATTCCAAATCGCATAATTGTCCTTAATATTTATCTCCGATACAATGACAGTATTATGTGCAAAGCCATGCGCAAAAGCTTCTCCCATTATTTTCTTTATAAATCCGGGATAAGCAGAGCCATCATTTAAGCAGATATTTATTGTGAAATTCGGGTCAAAAATTTCTGCTTCTTGAATGTTTTCATAGCTTTCCAGAACCAAATTTTTTAACTGTGGGTTAAAACTTTGTTGATGGTAAACGGTAATTTGATCGTTCACTTGTGTCGCATTAGCATACATAAATGTTGGACATAAAACAGCAAGCACCAAGATCCCAAGACATAAAGTCAATGTAGCACTTGTCCCGATTACTATTTTTCTAATTGTTTTTTTGGTTCTTATTTTCATACAAAATATTTTGAAGGCCTATCTTGAGTTTTTACTGTTTCTTTTTATCGTTGATCGATGTTGCAATAATGACTGGAGAACCATCGACATTAATACTAACATGTCTTTCGGTGTATTGCCAAAGTGAATCAGAAACGGCAATGGTTGCTTTTGTATTATCCCCCGCATCCAGTTTCGCTTTTTCCACGTCATATCGATCAGCATCCAGGACTGCTTTTCTTTTTAAATCCGCTTTTAAGTAATTACCTTCTCCCTGCAATTTCACCTTCGAATTTTCAGTCATTAATAATTCCAGGTCGTTAATTTTAGCTAATACTTTCACCTCTTTTTTACTATCTGCTTTTATACGCATAGCATCCTGTGTAAAACCTTGCACTTTAACATCATCCGTACTAGAAACATCCAATGACATTAATTTCGGCAAGGTAATCGTCAGCCGTATTGGAGAACGTGTATTTTGATTTTCAGAAGTAATGGTCAGAGTTTTATCCAATTGTACAAAGTCTACTTTATCGAGATAAGAAGGTTTTCCTTTTAACGAAATATTGAAAGCATCTCCTTTTTCAATCGTTACTTTCATTTTTCCCTCAATTTGAAGATTTTCAAAATTAGTATAGTCATACTCTTCACTTCGCTGAGATTTTTTCAGGAATTTTTTATTAACCAAACCGTTATCATCCATATACCATGTTTGATCTCTGGTCAATGAAGGATACGACTGATTTCTATCAATATTTATATGGTGTGAGAAACCCCAAATATCATTTTCAAAATAAACAGATTTTCCTTCCGGAATTTTTAAGGTTACTTCGATTTGCTGATTTCTCCATTTTTGACCTTGATAGATTTCAAAACTTCGAGGAATAACAAGTGCCCCATTAGCTATCTTCGGTTCAAACTCGATAGCATCTATCAATTTTATTGCTTCATTTTCAGTACCTCCTCTAGAAGAGATTCTTTTTATCAATTCAAATTTTCCAGATTCACTTTTAAGGATATTAAATTCCACATTTGCAGAGATCATTTTATCGTTCATGATTTTAAGCGGACCAATCATAAATGAGTTACTTCCATAGGGACTTTTTTCTGTTCTTATCCTAAGCGTATCAGATTCGATAGCTGTCAAATCTATATTTTTAGATATATCCGAATAAGAATTAAACTGAGCCCCCTGATAACTAGCGATCCCAAAAAGGCTAATAATATTTACTACCCAAAAGGCCCACATTCCGGCTTTAAAATTCGGACTCGTTCGCGTTTTAAAAACATATTTAGAAAGAAACATAATGAGCGCAAGAATGGGTACTCCAAAGAACACCAACACATTAGTAATCCCAAGAAAAGACAAAACCTTTGAGCCTGCGAAAAAATAGCTGGTGAAAGGCGTTGTCATAAAAAAGCTGATTATTGACAAGATCCAAATAACAGACAAAGCAATAATCAGCGCAAATCCTACTATAAAAAATATTGGTTTTCCAATTTTTGAAAAAACAGAAATGACCTTCGAAACATTTTGTCCGATTACAGAAATACCTTTCCCTAACAATGAAAACCCTTTCTTAATGGCTCCACCAATTCCAGCGAATCTTTTGGGCCCAGGCGAACCATCCTTTTTTTTTTTTGATTGAAAATCATTTCCAAAGTTTTCGAAGCTTTCGGAGAAAGACTCGATTTCTTCTTCAACGATTTTACCGATATTAGAAACGTTTATCTTTTCACCACGCATAGCTAAACGATCCCCGGCTGTCTTCGCTTTCGGAACGATAATCCACGTAATGATATAGGCTGGCAATCCTATTCCAAGAATAACGATTGCAAAAATCCAGGTAATACGTATCCACAAAGGATCCTCTATTCCAAAGTACGCAGCAAGTCCTGAACAAACTCCACCAACAACCTTATCTTCCTCATTTCTAAAAAGTCGTCGTCCCGTTTTATATTTTCCTCTTGGTCGCTCTTCAACCAAGTTTTCATCCATCGGTTCTGCACCAAAATCTTCCGGGGTCCCCATTATTGCAATACCACTGTCGACATCTTTCACCGTTACAATTGGCCGACCATTTAATTGGTCTTGAAACAGTTCCGCCATTCTTGACTCAATATCCTCTGTAATCTCTTCATATCCTTCAGAATCACGAAAATGATTGTGAATCGAGGTTAGATAGTTGCTCAAATGCTCATATGCATTTTCGTCAATTGTAAATGGGTAACCTCCTAAATTGATGTTGAGTACTTTATTCATTGTTGTTGATAGTTTTTAGTGGATTCTGAAACGGCGTGAACCAATTGTTTCCAGCTGCCTATTAGTCCATTCAAAAATTCTTTCCCTTCTTCAGTGATGTGGTAGTATTTTCTAGGCGGCCCTGATGTAGATTCTTTCCAAGTATAATGCAATAGCCCTGCATTTTTTATACGTGTAAGGAGTGGATATAAGGTCCCTTCCTTTACGATTAGCTCAGCATCTTTTAGTTTCCCCAGTATATCCGACGGATATGCTTCTCCTTCCGAGATAATCGAAAGAATGCATAACTCAAGCACTCCTTTTCTCATCTGAGCTTTTGCATTTTCTAATTTCATATCACAAACATACAACTTTATATAGTACTATGCAATACATAGTACTAAAATTTAACATAGTACTATATGAGTAAATAAACCTAATCATTTGAAAATCAGCTCTTTATTATTTATTTTGAGAATAATATTCAATATAGAATCTTCAGTTACCATCATTTTAATTGCATAATTGGCCCAACCAACTGTATAAATGTGATGGTGTTTTCCTAAAACCTTTTACAATCAAGTTGCTTTTCAAGGATTTAGTACAATTTTTGAAATGTAAATTTTATCAATATATATGTTGATGAATTTTGCGCTTAATAGAGACATCAACTTTAAAAAAATCAAACCAAAGAAAAATGAGACCTCTCTTTGCATTTCTACTTATTGTGTTTATAGTTGGCTGCCAGCAAGATCCTAAAATAAATCAAAAACCAGGTTTTGAAGGTTCGGCGTTTACCCTACTTTCAAAGGAACAAACAGGGATAGACTTTGCTAATATGATTGAAGAAAAAGTCAAAAACAATTTTGGCTTATACGAATACTATTATAATGGTGGAGGTGTATCCGTTGGAGATATCAACAATGACGGTATGCCGGACTTATTTGTCACTGGCAATTTATTACCCAGCGCATTGTTTATTAACAAAGGAAATATGAAGTTTGAAAATGTTTCCAAAAAAGCAGGAATCGAAACTCGGCGTTGGTCTACAGGCTCCGTAATGGAAGATGTCAATAATGACGGATGGATGGATATTTATGTTTGTAATTCCGGGCCATTCGTTGAAGAATTTTCAAGGACAAATCAATTATACATCAATAATGGAGATGGCACCTTTACAGATAAAGCAAAGGCTTATGGTATTGCTGATAATTCAAAAAGTACACAGGCCAGTTTTTTTGATTATGACAAAGATGGAGATCTTGACCTTTTCGTTATGAATCACAGTAAGTTTCTTCACGAAACCTCTGTCAGTATTGATGATCAGATAGCAAAGCTTAGTCCCGAAGAATATAGAAAACAAAGTTGTAGTTTATATAGAAATGATGGTGGAAAGTTTACTGATGTAACCAAACAAGCAGGTATTTTAAAATATGCTTTCGGACTTGGATTAATCACTGGAGATCTCAACCATGATGGTCTGGTAGATATATATGTAGCCAATGATTTCTTTTTACCTGACTTCATGTTTATTAATAATGGAGATGGTACATTTACTGATCAGATCAAAGAAAAAACGGGACATGCACCATATTACTCGATGGGCTGTGATGCTGCGGATATTAATAATGATGGCTTGGTAGATTTAGCAAATCTTGATATGACTCCGGATGATCATGTCCGAAGTAAGATGCTGATGGCTTCTATGGACGTGAGTGAATTTAGATACCTAACCGGAAACAAATCTTATGTTGCTCAATACATGGTCAATACGATCCAAGTCAATAATGGGTTTGGAATTTTTAGCGAAATTGGTGCTTATTCTGGTGTTTCAAAAACAGATTGGAGTTGGGCTGCTTTGTTAGCAGATTTTGATAACGATGGTTTTAAAGATTATTTCGTAACGAATGGATTTAAGCGAGATATTAAAAATAATGATTGGAATAACAAGCTCAAAGCCTTATTAGAAGTTAACGATACCATTTCGAATGAAGACTTTTGGGAATTACTTCAGGAAGTCGACTCTAATCCTATCGAAAATTACATGTTTAAAAATAATGGTGATTATACGTTCTCCGATAAGACAAAAGACTGGGGTTTTGATCAAAAGCTATTTTCAAATGGCGCTGCATATGCGGATTTGGATCTTGATGGCGATCTCGATATAATTGTCAATAATATTGATAAGCCCATTTCGGTTTATAAAAACAATGCTTCTGAATCCGGAGCTGACCATATTCGATTCTTCTTAAAAAGCAGCAGCAATCCCGATGCGATTCAAAATGCTAAAGTGACTATTTATAATGGCGCTAAAAAACAATATGTAGAATATACTCCGGTTCGTGGTTTTCAATCTTCCATGGAAAACTATGTCCATTTTGGACTCGGAGACTGGGGTAAAGTTGATCGGGCAGAAATTCAGTGGCTTGATGGCACGGTCTCTACTATTACTAATCCAGAAATCAACAAATCGCATACTGTAGATTTTCAGAAGGTTTCTAAAACGGCGGTTACTCCCACACCATTGAAACCACCTTTTTATGATATCACAAGTCAACAACAAGGGCTTACCTTCAAACACAAAGAAAACGAATTTGATGATTTTGCAAAAGAGATTTTACTTCCTCATATGCAATCTAGGCTTGGGCCTCACATCAGTGTAGGCGATGCGAATGGAGATCGCCTGGAAGACTTTTTTGTTGGTGGGGCAAAAGGGCAATCTGGTGAACTTTATTTACAAGCTCCTACTGGAAAATTTGAAAAAGCTCCTGTACAAACTTGGTCAGCAGATCGTGGTTCAGAAGATATGTCCAGTTTATTTTTTGATGCAGATGGAGATGGAGATCAAGACTTATATATAGCAAGCGGTGGTGGTGGTGCATTTAAAATCAATGACCCAAAATTTCAGGATCGATTGTATACTAACGACGGAAAAGGAAACTATTCTAAGGCGAGAAATGCCTTACCTAAAATGTATACCAGTACTGGCCGAATCAGCGCAGCAGATTTTGATAAAGATGGAGACCTTGATTTATTTATTGGAGGACGGACAATGCCTGGCAAATACCCCTACCCCGTTGACTCTTATCTACTTAGAAACGACGGCGGGAAATTTACAGACATCACTACGAATGCTGCTCCTGAATTTAAATCTTTAGGGATGGTCACTGATGCAGTTTGGTCTGATTATGACAAAGATGGAGACCCTGACCTTATTGCTGTTGGAGAATGGATGCCTATCTGTATTTTTCAAAATGAAAATGGGAAGCTACAAAATGTTTCCGAAAAATATAACCTAGATAAATCCAATGGCTGGTGGTATAGTATCGAAACCGGGGATTTCAACAATGACGGCCGAGAAGATTTTGTAATTGGAAATCTTGGAAACAACAATAAATTTCGTCCAAAATCTGATAAGCCTTTACATATTTTCTGCAATGATTTTGACGATAATGGAACGCTTGATATCGTCTTGAGTAAAGATTACAAAGATAACCTAGTACCTGTCAGAGGCAAGCAATGTTCTACAGAGCAAATGCCAATGCTAGCAGATAAATTTCCAAGTTATAAATCCTTCTGCGAATCTACACTTTCTGAAATCTACAGTGATAAAAAATTGGATGAAGCACTTCATTATCAGGTAGAAAATTTTGGAAGTATTCTTCTTGAAAATACTGGTACAGGATTTACAATCAAAAAGCTTCCTGCCGAAGCACAGTTTGCCCCGATTAATGCAATCGTTGTAAGTGACTTTGACAAAGATGGGAATCAGGATATGGTAGTCGCTGGAAACTATTTTAAAACAGAAGCAGAAACACCTAAATATGATGCAGGGAAAGGGCTTTTCTTAAAAGGTAAAGGGGATGGCACTTTCAGTTCTTCAATCAAAATTGCAGATAATGGTTTGTTTATTCCTGGTGATGCAAAAGACGCTCAACTCATTCACCTCAGCGCAAAAAAGATCCCATCAATAATCGTATCGAATAATGATAGTGGATTACAACTATTTATGAAACTTGGTCAATAAAAATTGTTAAGTAGTTTGGCGGAATTAAATGAATCTATTCATTTAATTCTGCCACTTATTACATTTTATATTGTACTTCTTCTCCAACTACCACTTTTTCATCACCTTCTTCTTCGTCCACAGGTGCTCCTGTATCTGGAGATGCCGCTGTAGCGGTAGAATCTAAAGTTGGAGATGATTCAACAGTATCTGGTATTGGTTGAGCCGCAACTAGTTCAGGTTCATCTTCTTTTGATTCAACAGATGGTAAAGGTTGCAATGGAACAAATTTTTCCGTTAGCTGTTCTGGTATAATTTCCTTATCTCTAAGCTCAAATAGTGGCACTTCATTATCAAAATGATCTAATAGTTGTTCGATACTATATTGCTCCTTTGCTTTATTACTAAAGGTGATCAGGTTTTCATCGCCTAAAACTTCGGACCCAATAAATTGTCCTAATTGAAAATAGGCCTCCCATTGAATTTTATCAAAAAACTGATCTGAAGTAGGTTCATGTGGAAAGGAAGGATGGTAGATTTTGTACTTATACGTTCCATATGCTAAACTACTTCGATCTCCCAATTGAGGTTTTCCTTCAGGAGCGGTAACCGAAGATTTCACATACACAAAGGTTCCAACCTTTAAAAGATTAAGTATTCGTTGCTCAATGGTATTGACCACTTTACTTAATGCCAACTGGACCATTTCGTCATCCTGAAGTTTACTTTCTAATTGTTTTTCCAGAACGACATTAGCATCTCTGAGCATTTCTAATAACACAAAAAACACTTTACGCAATTTAGTTTTAGGGGTCAATTCAGTTACCACTTTATGAATACGCGCTTTACTTTGAAGACCTAAAGTATCGATAATATCATTAAGATTTTCCTGCACATTTAATTTACCGATTACCTCTTCCATTTCCAGCAGGTCATCTTCCTCTAATTCTTCTAAAATAGCCCTTACTCGATTATAGTTAACCAACACTTCTATTTTGTCGCCATTTTTATCTTTGATAACATTTCCATCTTTATCCTCCGGTTTAATTTCCTCCCAAAGTTGATAAATATCTGCTATAGCAAAACGTTTTGCAGAATAGCCATGCGACGGTTTAGGGCGGATCACTTCTTCCGGAATATTTCCATCTCTAAAATGAATATCTACTCCGAGTTCATTACGAGCACGAATGGTCAAGTTTTCTAAATCCATAAATGCAAATTCAGGATCCGCTCCAGCATCGACAGAAATAATCAATCGACATTTTCTACGCAGCAATTCATACACGCCCAAGTTTTCGATATGCCCACCATCAGAAATATTTAGTTTGCGGTTATCGGTTCCAATCAGTGACATTAATTCATAGAAAAAATAAGTAGGCCACCAGACTAGACCAGATGTTTTCATCTTCAAAGGGTTAGCCACCCAAAAACCTAAACGTGCATTGACTAAGGTCATAATAATACTCAACAGCTTATTGGAGTACATTCCCATTCCCGGGTTAACTGCAGCAGCGGAAATGGTCGTTGCTGCTGGTAAAGTCATCATTCGATAATCCGGAGCTGTTTCGGTTTTTACATACCCAGTTAATTTCGCTCCGCAATACAATGGTGATAATAAAAAATAATCATTGGCTTTTGATCCCGTGAAACGCTCATCGCTCGTTGCCTGAAGATTAAGGCAGGTATTGATTAAAGGATAGGGCGCCAAATAATCTTTTTCTTTTTTACTCTTTATTGAAAACAGATCTCTGAGTCGAACGTTTTTAAATTCCCCAGTAAAATGTAAATAAGCATCCGCCAATTGATTTCTATAAAACCGATGAAAACTTAAGGCATTTGGATTGGTAAAAAAACCAGCGATAACTAATAAAACTGCTGCCAAACCATAATGCCAATATTCATATTTACCCAAAGACTCGTCGACGGTCAAGCCTGTTACTAAAAATATAAGTAACCAGGTCAAACCGAGTCCAACAAAAATAGATTCTAATTGATTAAATCGACGGGAGACTCCAACGCTATATTTTAAAGCAACGTTTGCAATAAAATGAAGCAAGAAAATACTTCCCAAAATATAAATACTAAAGGTAAGGATTCCGGAACCTTCCAGCATACCTCTAAACCCAGTTAACCAACTTTCCATATCACTCAGCTTTCCGATTATGGTATAGCCGATGTACAGTAACGCAATAATTATAATTGGACTCAACCAACTCATAATTAGGCTCACTGAAAATCCAACCGTCAAAATGAGGATGTTCCATTTTTTCATCCAACCTATTCCAGGCATCAGATACTCTCCTCTTGAGCGCATATATTCGACATGTTGATCATCGAATAGCTTTTCGAAACTGCCTTCGTTTTTTAAGGTAGCCTGAACGTATGCTCCGGTATAACCACCACCGGATACCGTAGACAAATAATCAGAGCGTTTTAAAATACCAAACTTATTAAGTGTTTTTAGAATTCCAAGATTGATGGTTGCGGAACGAATACCACCACCTGATAAAGCAATACCAAATTTTGTACGATCAAAATTTTCTTTATCCACCGTTTCATGATGCAGTTTCTTTCTCCGCTCCATCAGCATATCATCTTCAATTTTGATGACGTGGAGAAAGTTTTTGATGGTATTCGGGTTCTCTTTTTCCTTTTCCATGAAAATAGATTTTATTACACTTTCTGCTAATATAAGTAAGTAAGCGGAAAAAGTAATGTGTTTTTCAAAATGTACTGGGAAATATTGATTCAAAATGATTCTTTTAATAAGAAGTTGTTCAAAAAAAGGATCTGCAAAATGAATTACAGATCCTTTTAAATAAATCCTTAGTTAAAATAATTTAGTCTTTATCAATTAATCATGATTTTACTGACTGCTTTTCCTTCTTTGGTAATCCATTCTATAATTAACAAGGAGGAAGGTAGCTGATCCGTACCAATTTGGATTGCTCCATCAAAACCTGGCAATTGCATTTGTTTTACGAGACGTCCGTTTAAATCAATAAAACGAAGGATACTTTCTTGCGCACTTGAACCTTCTACAAAGATTACGTCTTGAGCAGGATTGGGATATACGGTCATTGGTATCGTTGATAAACTTGGATCTTCATCAATCCCTACTGGGTTTCCTTCTCCATTCCAAACCACAAACTGCCCCATCATTCCATTGTCTTCATGCGGTAAAATATGGCAATGATACATGTAAGACTTATCGTAATTTACAACTGTTCCATAATCACTAAAAGTCGTAATGTAACTTAATTTCCAACCAGGTCGAACCAGCACATTATCTTTCGGTCCTTTAAATAATTCTGGATAATCATCAGGGTTAAGTGGAGTATTATTTTCATCGAGGATTTCGGTTACCCAAAAATGAATATCGTGAATATGCCAGGGGTGAGCGATGTTCGTTTGATTGTCAATTGTCCAAACCTCTGTGCTGTCTAATTTTACAATATCATTGACGACCATCATATCCATCAAGGTACTATCTATATTAAAAAGTTGTTGAGTCATCCCATCAACTTCGAAAGGATCTTTTCGAAAGGTCTTTGTACGCTCCCCAGTCACTTCACTCAAAGGCGGTGCCTCAGAGGGTTGAAGATCGAGAGGGAATCCTATGATAGGGCTAAGATTACCAGAAGGTGGTCCAACTATTATTTTTAAAAGGTCACGGTCTACAGCATAGCCTTCTGTGGTCGGTCCATTTCCTATAATGCCAGCTGGCATTTCATCCACCAGATTTCGGATATAAAGCTCCGTTCCTTCGGGAATACCTCGTAAATCTAATAAATACTCGGTTCGTTCCCCGGGTGCCATTAGGATAGTGCTCTTTTCATAAGTCTGTTCCATATAGCCTGCATCCGTAGCGATCATATGCGCCGGAAAAGGAGAATGGTCAAAATTTTCAAATTGTAGATTAAATGAGAATTTTCCATCTCCATTTAACAATCTTAACCTTACCATAGATGCCGGTAAAGTTATATACGGATCAATGATTCCATTTACCATATATTGGTAATCTTTTTTGAATCCTTGATCTGCCTGAATAACTATATTATTATTCCCATCCCTTTCAAATTTTTTCGTCTGAAAAATGAGCGGGAAATCATCTACTTCATATTCATTAGGAAATATATTGTGCCATTGACTTGATATTGGATCATCTGCACCCCCACCTACTGGATCTTCAACAATGATCATTCCTGATAACCCCATTTGCACATGCTTGTAAGTTAAGCCCATCGCATGTGGATGATACCACATAGTTGCGGATTTATCTTTCACTTCAAATTCCGGAGACCAATCATCTCCAGACATAATTCTTTGATGTGGTCCTCCGTCTGCAAATTGTGGAACATGGGCACCATGCCAGTGGCAGGTAGTCACTTCGGGTAAATTATTTGTTACAGTTGGGGTCAATGGATTTCCAAAACCCCAGACTAATGTGGGTCCCAGTATTGAAGTGGTCCCTGGATTATCAGCATCTTCAAATGCAAAAGTGGGAATCATTGTATTCAATGTATCATTGGTCGCCATCGGGTTGAAATTGTGTTGAGTCTGGATGACATTCAAATGATAATTGTCGGGATTAGTAATTTTTGGAGGGATTTGTATTTCATTTACAAATGCTTGAGCCAGTGCAGCTGTACTGATGCTCACCAAAACCAATAAGGTAAGGTAAAATGTTTTCATAAGTTTTTTTTTAAGTTATATCTACTCGGTTAAGGATTTTCGATAACCTCCTTTGGACAACAAAAGTGAAAAACACCCCTATAAAAATCAATTTTTAGCAGTCTAATGTTCTGAACGGTAGGTTTTATGTTCTGAATGGTAAGTTTTGACAGCCTGGAAATGAAAAATGCAGTATTTTATTTAGAAAGAAGTGGTAATTAATAAATCCAGATCGGTGTATTTGATTTTGAAACGCTGACTGAGATACTCATTGGTGAGGCAACCTTTGTAGGTATAAACGCCATGGCGAATTCCGGAATTGACGCTGATGAGTCGTTCGATACTGCCTGTAGATCCGGCTTTAAGAAGAATCGGCGTCAGAATATTACTAACAGCAATAGAAGCGGTACGAGCTACACGTGATGCGATATTAGGCACACAATAGTGGATCACATCATGTTTGATAAAAGTAGGTCTGTCGTGAGAAGTCACTTCGGATGTTGCAAAGCATCCACCTTGATCAATGCTGACATCAATGATAACCGAGCCTGGTTTCATTTTCATAATAATATCCTCTCCGACAAGAATAGGTGTTCGTCCGGTTTGCGAATGGATTGCTCCGATAGCAATATCTGTGGACGTTAATTCTTTCTCCAATTGCATTGGATTAAGTGAAGAAGTATTGAGTGGACGCCCTACTAAATGCTGGAGACGCATGAGTTTGTAAATATCATTATCAAAAATCCGAATTTCCGCACCGAGTCCAATTGCTGTCCGGGTAGCAAATTCTGCAACCACGCCTGCTCCAAGTATACATACTTTCGCTGGTGGCACACCGGAAATTCCTCCTAGTAAAACACCTTTTCCACCGCTGGTATTCGATAATAATTCTGCAGCAGTAAGCATAGCACTCAGACCAGCCATTTCACTCATAATTCGAACGAGTGGAAAACTTCCAATATCATCTCGGATATATTCCATTGCTAAAGCAATGACTCTTTTTTGCTTGAGCTGGCTAATATATTCTGAGGTAATAATTGGAATCTGAAGTGGAGAAATGAGGATTTGATTAGGTCTAAGATATTGAAGTTCGTCGACTGTTGGTGGAGCAACTTTCAGAATAATATCTGATTTGTAAACCTGCTCTGGGCTATAAGCGATATCGGCACCGACTTCTGAATAATCGTTGTCGGAATAATTCGCATTTTTACCAGCATCTTTTTCAACGACGACTCTATGACCATGACTAATAAGCGAAGCAACCGAAGCAGGTACTAAGGCTACTCGATTTTCCTGCAAAGTAATTTCCCTAGGAATTCCAATGAAGAGATTATTCGGTTTACGCTGCAACTGCAGCATTTCAGTTTGGGTTTGAAATCGCCCTTCTGTAAAAATTTTAGGAATTGGAATACGTTTCTTCTGCTTTTCACTCATACGATCAGGCTTTGTAGTCAGCGATCAACAACAAAATGAATACGTTGCTTTTTTGTCTACGTTTCAATATTCTTGTCAACATACAAAAATATACTTTTTCTTTTTGAATTTTCGATTATTTCGAGCTTTATTTCTACTGCTTTTTCTGGTAAAATCGGGCGAATCAACTGCGGCCATTCAATAAAGCAAAAATTTTCATCGTACAAATAATCCTCTATTCCTATGTCTATAGCCTCATTAAGGCTTTTTAGACGATACAAATCAATATGATATAGGGTATTATTATCGGATATTGAATATTCATTGATTAACGAAAAAGTCGGGCTTGTTACTTTTTCAGTTACGCCCATTTTTCGGCAAATAGTCTGAATAAACGTCGTTTTGCCAGCACCAATTTCTCCAATAAAGAGCCATTTTTTACGATCCCCAGCAAAAGCAATCAATTTTTCTGCGGCTGCTTCAAGGTCTTCTAATCCATTAATTATTAAATCCATTTAATTTCTTGTGCGTTTTAGGGAACAGGCTAATATATCTTGGCAGCAAAAAACCTGTTCTACTCTTATTTCAAAAAAGAAGCAATCGCCGAATTAAGATCTTCTTTATAATAAAGTCCAACATCAATCTTTCTACCATTATCTAAAATCACATAGCTATCTCTTCCTCGCGAGTATTTTTGAATGTGTGAGAGGTTGATAATATAAGATCGATGAATGCGGATAAAGGTTGAATGTTCGAGTTTCTCAAAACAGTCTTTGAGGCTCAGTGTCGTTAATAGTTTTTCATTATTTGTCAAATAAATATCTGTATATCTATTCGAGGATTCGAGGCAGCTTATTTCTTCCGCGGTTAAATAAATGATGCCACTCTGTGTTGGAAAGATAACTCTTTGTTTACCTTTTTCCAAGTTTGAATCCCTAGCCTTTTCAGAGGCAACTTCCGATTCTTTTCTCTTCGAAATCTTTTCAAAAACGTCAATCAGATCATCTATATCAATTGGTTTGAGAAGATAGCCAAAGGCTGCAGCTTTATACGCTTTAACCGCATATTTTTCGTAGGCTGTTGTAAATACTATTTCAAAACTCCTTTCCCCTTCTGGATGCAACTCATTGAAATGCTCCACTAGTTTAAAGCCAGAATAATTGGGCATTTCAATATCTAAAAAAACGACATCAGGCTGATGTTGCTGGATGATTTTAATCCCTTCTAAAACATCTCCTCCTGTTGCCATAACCGTTGCGTTTTCGATATAATCCTCAATCATTTTCTGAAGGATTGTCCGACTTCGCTCCTCATCATCAATGAGAACTACTTTTAATTGTTGCTTTGTCATGTTTTAGCTTTGTCACGCTTTATAAGTATTAATCAAATGCTTTTAAAGGCAGGAATAAAATCCCTCTTTTGGTTTAATAATTCGGGAGTTAACTCCTTGTTATTTACCCACCTTTAAAATCTGCATTTATTTTCAGAATAACTTTTGTTCCACTGGGGTCGTTTCCATGAACCAAATCTATAACCTCAACTTCTAATGAATTGTTCGAAATAGAATTCACTAATTTTAAACGTTCATTAGTAAGATTGGTAGCTTTTGATGGATAGATATTAGGATTTTTCATTTTAATCTCTGAAGACTTTTCACGTCCTATTCCATTATCTTCAACTTCACAGACCAGTAGATTATTTTTCAAATAAAATCTAAGATATAATTTTTTTTCTCCTTTCCGATGCATTAATCCATGCTTAATAGAATTCTCAACAAAAGGCTGAATTAACATTGGAGGAAGATGGATAATATCTTTATCAATTTTTTCATCTACTTCAAAAATATATTCAAAGGATTTTCCAAATCGTAGTGCTTCTAAGCTTAGATACAAGTTTAAGGTTTCAATTTCTTTGTTCAATGAAATCTGATTTTGATCAGAAGCATTCAAAATATTTCGCATTAATTTGGCGAAGCGACTGAGATAACGATTGGCTAATCGTGTGTCTTTTTCAACAATAAACTCTTGAATTGAATTTAAGGCATTAAATACAAAATGCGGATTCATTTGCGCTCGCAAAGCAGTCAATTGAGAAAACTTCAAGTCACGAACCACCGTTCTACGTCTATTCATTTCCTGAAATATTAAAAAGGAGAGGAAGACCAATCCAATTCCGCTCAAAACATAAAACCACCAAGAATCCCAAAAAGGTGTTTTTATTTCAAATTTTAATGATTGCATTGGGCACCATTCAGAATTAATCGTTTTAGCTTTTACAAAAAAAGTATAATCTCCAGCTGGCAAGGAAGGATACTGTGCAATATTTATTTTACTTTCTATCCAATTATCATCAAGTCCCTCCATTTTATATTGATAGATTGCCTGATCTGCGTCTTTAAACGTGATAGAGCCAAATTCTATTTTGATATTATTGTTTGAATAATCCAGACAATAACTTTCGTGAATGGTGGTATCCCGTTCATCAATTTTAATATTCGTTATCAATAAACCCGGAGCTGTTCGTTTTACACTAATGTCATCCTTAAAAACAGCCATTCCACGATTAGTAGCAATATAAAATTGGTCCTTCTTTTTATAAATATCATTGATCTCATTTGACGGCAGCCCCTGGTCTATTCCAATAAACGATAGAGAATAATCACTTTTCGAGATTTTATTAACCCCTTTTTTAGTCCCTAGCCAAATGTATTGATCATCAATCAGCATTTTACTACAGTTGTTGTTAGATAAACCGTTAGATTCTTTCAGATGTAGGACAATAGAGTCTTGTGACGGTTCATAAAAGACAAGGCCATTTTTTTGAGTAGCAAATAATAATAGTCCATTTTCCAACATTTCAATATCCCGAATATCATATTGAAGATTTTCGTTCGGCAATTTTTGACAACGTCCGTTTTTGTATAAATACGGCCCTTCAATAGTTCCAAACCAAATTTCATTTTCTGAAATAACTTTTAAGCTATAAGATCTTTTTTTGAGTGCTGTTCCTATTTTTTCATGTTCTCCTTTTTCGAAATAGCGTATAGCAGTTCCACAGGAAAGCCAAAGCTTTCCATCTGGTGCGATAGCTCCGGCTTTAATAGAAAAGGTGGGATGGAATTTTTTAGTTTTAAAATTTTCATCTGCCTGAACAAAACCCGTCGAGGTTAGAAAATATTGCGTATCATCTTCGTCAAAAACTAAATCGTAAACCCTGCTATTATCTTTTAATAACTTACTCCCATAAATTTTGTCAAACGAATCATCTAAGACTATAAACTCATTATTATCAAAACCCAATATTAGTTGTTCATTGTTGTTATGTTTAATAAATCGAATTTGTTCTTCCGTCCCAAAATCATTGAACACTTTAACATGTGTAGAGGGAAGTCTAAAAATTCCATTATTTCCTGTAATAAACCAAAGACTTCCTTCCGTATCTTCCAAAATCCCTCCCATTACATTACCGTCAAGATGTTTTGAAATTTTAGGGGCCTCCCCTTTTTTTTCTTCGATTAATAAAAGCCCCTTTTTGGTTCCTATCCAAAGGTTGTTGTTCGAATCTCTAAAAGCACTAACAACTCCTCCTTCGAAGTATTCATTAAATTGAGTATAAACAGGTTCCAATCGCTTCGTCTCTGAATTGAGGGTATAGAATTGATTTTTATAAACCATGTAAGGTTTATTATCGATGGTCATTCCTCTCTCAAATTCATTATAAAAATCAAGGTCTTCGAAGGCTTGGAATTTATTCTGATAATTATCGCCTGAAAATACATGATAACCAAAACGGGTAATTAAAACAACCTCTGCATTTTCATTTTGACCAAACGCTTTTAAGGAGGTTAAATTAGTATGCTTACCTAACTCATTTGTCAAATCAACCTGAAGCGGAATAATCGAATCCGTTTCAGTTTTATAAATATAAACATCGTCTGTATTAGCGATCCATATGTCTCCATTCGGTTGTTTATAAAACGTCGTATATTCATATAATGTGGTAGGTTTGATTTCTGGAAAATACCTCGCTTTATTGTTTTCCAAAAAAAAGAATCGACCTGCTAAATCCTGCATCCAAAATTGATTTCCATTTCCTTTTATCAACTTGATAACTTCATCTTCTAAATCATCTTGAAAATCTGGTACATGATATTCATGACCATCGAACCAGACCAATCCAGATTCTCCTGTCAACCAAATGTAGCCATTTTCATCTTGTAGAATTCCGTATAAATAAGTGGAGGGTAAGCCTTCTTTTTCAGTAATGTGTTGAAATGCAAAAGTTTGGCCATTCACAAGGTTAAAATTACCTTGTAAAAGCAAACAAAAAAGGAGAAAATACCTTTTTAAAAACCATTCTTGAACCTTATTAAAAAGCTTCATGATTCAGATACTAATTTTTATTGCCTGACAATCTCATTTTTTTGTAAAAATAAAGAAAAAAAGGATTAAAATAATATATCTTTTTTATTTCAAAAAGTATTGAAAATCAACAAAATAAGTATCATTTCCCTTAAAAATTCGTTATATCTATATAGAATGCGGAGCACACCTCAAAAAATGTGGAAAACTTTTGACTTTTAAGGCATAACACAAGCCTTTTTAGCTTTAAAAAAACACTAATTTTCTTTATCTTTGTAAGAATGGAAACTGTTGAAAATAAAATGGATAAAAAACAACCTAAAGCGGATTATAGTGCCAGTAATATTCAGGCATTAGAAGGACTGGAAGCCGTACGAAAACGTCCCGGAATGTATATCGGTAGTACCGATACAAAAGGATTGCATCATCTGGTTTGGGAAGTCGTGGATAACTCCATTGACGAACACCTGGCTGGTCATGCCTCCCTGATTGAAACGATCATTCATCAAGATAATTCCATCAGTGTAAAAGATGATGGTCGGGGTATTCCGACCGGAATGCATGCAAAGCTGAAAAAGTCTGCTCTTGAAGTGGTAATGACCGTATTACACGCAGGTGGTAAATTTGATAAAGATACCTATAAAGTATCTGGTGGACTGCATGGTGTCGGTGTCTCTTGTGTAAACGCACTTTCGATTATGCTTAAAGCAGAAGTGCACAGAGAAGGTAAAATATTTACTCAGGAATATAAACAGGGAAAACCTCAAACGGAAGTTAAAGAAGTTGGTAAATCCGATTCAAACGGAACAACGATTACTTTTAAGCCGGACCCAGAAATTTTTGAATCGCTTGAGTATCGATACGAAACGCTGGCTGCCAGAATGCGAGAGCTTTCCTATCTTAACAAAGGTCTGCGATTAATTCTGACGGATGAAAGAGTAAAAGAAGAAGACGGTTCCTTCAAATCAGAGGAATTCATTTCGGAAGGTGGTCTTGCTGAGTTTGTGGTGTATCTCGATGAATCTAAAACAAAATTAATCGAAGAACCCATTCACGTAATTGGAAAAGAAGATAATGTAGAGGTTGAAGTTGCTATGCATTATAATACTTCCTTCTCTGAAAACATTTACTCTTTTGTAAATAATATTAATACTCGGGAAGGAGGAACGCACGTTAGTGGTTTTAGACGAGCTATTAATCGTTTGTTCAAACAATACGGTGATGAAAATGGCTTTTTTAAAAAATTAAAATTCTCCGTCTCTGGTGAGGATTTTAGAGAAGGTTTGACGGCTGTAGTTTCTGTAAAGGTGCCGGAGCCTCAATTCAAAGGACAGACGAAAGGAGAACTTGGAAACTCTGAAGTTACCGGAATTGTTTCGCGATGTGTAGGGGATGTGCTCAAGCATTTCCTTGAAGAAAATCCAAAGATTGCTAAGCGAATCATTGATAAAGTTATTTTAGCTGCTACCGCACGCCACGCTGCTCGTAAGGCACGTGAAATGGTTCAGCGGAAAAATGTATTGACCGGTAGCGGTCTCCCGGGTAAACTTTCAGACTGTAGTTCTAAAGTACCTGACGAATCTGAAATCTTCCTGGTAGAGGGTGATTCAGCAGGTGGAACAGCCAAGCAAGGTCGAGATCGAAACTTTCAGGCCATTCTTCCACTTCGTGGTAAAATCCTGAATGTCGAAAAAGCGATGGAACATAAGATCTACGAAAATGAAGAGATCAAAAATATGTTTACTGCCCTAGGGGTAAGTATTGAGGAAAAAGAAGGAGAACGATTTTTGGATGTCGAAAAATTGCGTTACCATAAGATAGTCATCATGTGTGATGCCGATGTCGACGGTAGTCACATTGTTACTTTGATCCTGACTTTCTTTTTCCGATATATGAAACCATTAATCGAAAGCGGATATATTTACATTGCTGCTCCGCCTTTGTATCAAGTAAAAAAAGGTAAGAATTCAGTCTATTGTTGGAATGAGGACGAGCGAAAAAATGCGATAGCTACTTATTCTAATTCTGAAAATGATGCCTCTGTAAAGGTACAACGTTATAAAGGTCTTGGAGAGATGAATGCAGATCAACTTTGGGAAACCACAATGGATCCTGCAGCTCGAACACTTCGTCGTGTAACAATCGAAGATGCTGTCGAAGCGGATCGGGTATTCACGATGTTGATGGGTGATGAGGTTCCTCCACGTAGAGCATTCATCGAAGCGAATGCAAAATATGCGAATATAGATATTTAAGAAATAGACGCTATTGTCTTTATAATTGTCCTATCATTTATAATGGTAGGACAATTTTGTTTTAGGTTTGAAAATATTGAATGATTCGAGCTTCATCCAACTCCGTTCCTTTCACAAACGCAGCTATATTTTTTAACAACACTTCCTCTTTCACATTTTCGTTAAGCCCTAATCTCAAGGATAATTTTTCTCGCAAACGATCAGATCCATTCAACTCAAGCAAGGTTCGTATCTGCTTTTTTTGACTTGCTTTTTTCGCTTTTTTATAGGCGATAAACAAATCGCTTATCACTTCTTGAGGTACGCCATTCGTTTTTAAAATCTGAATTCCAACATTAACATGCTGTTCTTCTTTACTCAACAAAAAACGCTGTAGGTTTTCAATAGCCTGAGTAGAAAAAGAGGCCTTCTTTTTTATAGCATCTTTTTGAATAAACTGAAATAGGTCTTGTTCCTTTAGAAAGGTTCCCTTAAACTTTTTCAAAAACTCTTTTTGCTTTGGGAATGCTCCTAAAACGATATGGGTTACTTGCTCCTCTAATTTATTTTTATATGAAAACCCCATTTCTTTTGCCTTGGCAGTGACTTCTTTTTTAGACAAATTAGTCTGTCCAACAATAGCTACGACGCTATCTTGAGTCAATAATTTTGCAGAATTATGGTATTTATAAATTTGATCTAACGCCTTTACTCTAACTATCTTGTTAGGAAAATCAATTGCTTCTATTAATATAGATTTTGAACTTTTTTTCTCTGTATATAACAAATAATAAAAATCCAAGGCAAGCGATTCAGATATTTTCTTTTGCCTACATTGTTTTAAAAAAGTCAAAAACTGTCGCTTCTCTTTCGACTTAAAAACGGTCGTTAACCCTGAAATCGACTTTAATTTTTTGAATTGAAACAGCAACAATTGCTCGGTTTCTATCTTATTCCCTTTTAACAATAACTGGTTCAGCCCTGACATCTTTCCCATAGATTCCGGAAAGGTCTTTAAAGAGTTATATTCCAAATTTAGCACTTGCAGTTTCGAAAGCTGGCCGATCGTTTCAGGAAGCGCAATCAACTTGTTTTTCCTTAGATTTAACCGAAACAACCAGCTTAATTTTCCAATGGATGCTGGCAGCACTTGCAGTTTATTTTGACTTAAATCCAATTCCCGCAGCCAGGTTAAATGCTGCAAATCATCTGAAAGATCCTGGATTTTGTTTTTATGAAGATCGAGTTTTCCTAATTCATTTAGACTCGAAAAATTCACTGGTAAGCTTTTTATCTTGTTCTCACTTAAATCCAAATCACGTATTTTTTCACATCTTGAAAGTTCATTTGGCAAGCTGACTATTTCATTTTTAGATAGATCAAGCTTTTCCAGCATAAGCCATTGCTGGATTTTTTCGGAAAGTTTTGATAAGCTATTGCTAGACAGATTTAGACTTCTTAAGTTTTTTAAATCATAAATAAAATCAGGAAGCCTGGTTAGAAGATTATCTGAAAGATCTAATTCTTCTAAGGCATCTAAGTGAGTAATTTCAGCGGGTATTTCCTTTAGTTTATTACCTTTTAAATTTAGTTTTTTCAACCCTTTAATCGTACATAAATACTTTGGGAAAGCCTCTATTAAATTATTGCTCAGGTCAACATATTCTAAATGCTTAAGTGTATTGATTCGTGCAGATATGTTCTTTATTTTATTACCGGACAGGGTTAATGCTTTTAGGTTTTTTAATCCAAATACCGCTTCCGGAATTTCCGTTAAATTTCGATTATGGATAAACAAGGTAGTTGTTTGATCCGGATTTTGAAGTGCGACTTGTAGATTATAAGCCTTCATTCTTTTATTCTAAAAATTAGCAATAAATTATTCCCATCCATCCTTTTATATTATTCAGCTCGCCGAACCTGTCTACCTGATTACCTTACTTAGTCGTCCTCCCCTTCCAATTATATTTTTTTACAAAAATGGAAAGCAAGCCAACAGAAGCAATATAAAAAATATGCAAGAATTGAGCAGGCAGAAAATAGTTCATTAAATCTGGTCTTCGGAAGAACTTGGTTGTTCGACTTAATAAAGCGTAATCTACGCAAGATTTTAACAATAGCTGACCAAACACCAGGCTAAGTCCTGCCAAGCCAAGAAAAAAGAGTGCAAACAAGGAGACAAAAATATTTATACAAAACAACCAAACGGTTCCAAGCATCATTGTTACCTGCCATTCTTTATAATCCGAAGACTTTGAAGCCCAGCGTATACGTTGATTATAAAAAGCATTCCAGTTTTCTTGTGCTTTTGTTCGAACCGTTGCATTTACATTTTTTAGATATCCAATTTTTCCAGGAAACTGTTTGGCAATTTTTTGCATTAACAACATGTCGTCTCCTGATGCAATATGGTTAATTCCCTCAAATCCATTTACTGCATAAAATGCTTTTTTATCATAAGCCAGATTAGCACCATTACACATATTCATAAAACTACCCTGAATTCCCGCTCCTGTAATCGCCATCATTCCTGTAAAATCAATCGATTGAAAATATTCTAAAAGGCTTTTTTCATTATAAAAATTAACGGGCGCTGCGATAAATTTAACATCATTCTTTTCATAAAAATGAACTATTCGCTCTACCCAATGATCCGGTACAATGCAATCGCCATCGGTCGTCAAAATCAAATCCCCTTTCGATCTTTCAATCGCAATTTCAATCGCTTTCTTTTTATACGATTGTGTTTGATCCTTTTTTATAAAGTCTGATAACTGGAGAATTATTAAACGAGCATCGTTTATACTTTTCAGTAACTTAAGTGTATCATCATTGGAGTGGTCATCCACCACTATCACTTCTAGAAAATTATTAGGGTAAGGCGTTTTAAGAATTGATTGAATACAAGCTTCAATATTTTCAGCTTCGTTTCTTACAGGTATAATCACTGACACTTTAGTGGAAGGTGTAAAATCTTCTGGTGTCTCCCAAACCGTAAGCCTTTGCCAGTGGTGAATATACCGCCACATAATCCAGACATAAGCCAGGCTAAGAAGAACGGTGAGGATATAGTAAGTCAATAAGGTGAAATTATACTATTCAAAAAATTGATCATACCCAGATTCAGAATTTTGGGATTTCTTAGGTTTTTCAAATTTCGGTAATTCTAATCTAATTTCTGGTTCGTCTTCCACTTCCTCATATTCAGTAAATTCTCCTTGTTCTCTTTGCTCCATATTTTGCTTTAGCTTATCTACTTTTCTGTAAAGAAAAGCTTTTGCCAATAAAAAACCAGAAATAATAGGAAAACCAAAAAAGGTAAGAAGAATACCTCCAATTCCATATATCGGTTTTTGTTTTAAAAGATTCCAAAGCCATTTACCATAATTAATAACAACGTTATGATTAAGAAGCAAGGCGCCAATCAATAAAAACGGAGCAATTACACTCAGTAGTTTAAAAACATTTGTCGCAAACCAAAACAAGGCTATAAACACTAATACCAAGATTAATATGCTGGCAATAGAGTTAAATGGGTTTACATCTATTTTTCTTCTTACGGTCATTAGATTTCTTTATAAATAAAAAGATACTGGTTAAAGGGGCTTACCAATATAAGATGATTAAAATTACGGAAATGTTTATAGAATGTGAAGTAGTTTGGATGAGTTATCTAATTCGGAGGATTGAAAAAGGAAATTAACCGATAAAAGAGCTGAAATAATAGATTTTAGGATGCATTTAGCTGAGCAAATTGCATTTCGTAAAGTTCTTTATAATGTCCATTTTCAAGCTTTAATAATTCTTCATGCGGTCCAAACTCAGCAATTTCACCCTTATTTAAAACCATAATATTATTCGCATGTCTAATCGTGGAAAGTCGATGCGCTATAATAATAGACGTCCGTTTTGCAATTAATTTTTCGATAGCATACTGAATAACGGCTTCTGATTCCGGATCAATTGATGAGGTCGCTTCATCAAGTATAAGAATATCTGGATCAAAAACTAATGCACGAACAAAGGAAATTAATTGTCGCTGCCCCATTGAAAGAGTTGCTCCTCGTTCCATTACTTGGTAATCATATCCACCAGGAAGCTTTTGAATAAATTCATGTGCCCCGATCATTTTTGCAGCTTCAATCACTTTAGTTCGATCAAAACTCGAGTCTCGCAAAGTGATATTTTCCATAACAGTCCCTGAGAACAAAAACACATCTTGCAAAACAATAGCGATTCTGCTTCGGTAACTTTGAAGTTCATAATCTCTGATATCTACATCGTCGACTAATATATTTCCTTTTCGTATTTCATAAAAGCGGTTGAGAATATTGATGATAGTTGTTTTTCCGGATCCGGTACTCCCAACGATCGCAAGTGTTTCTCCCTTATTAATCTTAAAACTGAGATTTTTTAAAATATCTGTACCCGGCGTATAAGCAAAAGTAACGTCCTTGAATTCCACTTTTCCATTTAAATCTTTTGCCTTTGTTGTTCCTTCATTTTTAATCTGTTGTTTACTATCCAAAAGTGTAAAGACCCGTTCGGATGCAACAAGTCCCATCTGTAGGGTATTAAATCGATCCGCTAACATTCGGATAGGCCGAAACATCATATTCAAATAAATCGGAAAAGCGACCAACATTCCGGGGGTAACATCACCAGTCAACGCATGTCCTGCACCCCACCAAATCATCAGACCTAAAGCTGCAGCTGAAATAATATCAACTACTGGAAAAAAGATCGCATAGTATAAAATAGAATTTAGATTTGCTTGAGTATACTCTCTGTTGATTGCTTTAAACTTTGCCATTTCACGTTCCTCAGAATTAAATACCTGAACGATCCGCATTCCAGTGATTCGTTCTTGCAAAAAAGCATTCATTTTAGATATTTGAGTTCGAACGATCTGAAATGCTGTTTTGACCTTTTCTTTAAAAATATAACCTGCAATAATCAACAAAGGCATTACGGTAAGACATACTAAGGTTAATTGCCAATTGGTATACATCATAATCGCAAACACAGCTACAAGGGTCAAAATATCTGCAATGATCGTGATGGCTCCTTGTGAAAAAACGGTATTGATGGTTTCTATATCGTTAATGGTTCGAGTAGTGGATGTCCCGATTGCGGTCGTATCAAAATACGTTAGTTTCAGACTGGTAATGTGTTTAAAAACTTTTACCCGCAGATCGCGAATCACAGATTGTCCCAACCAATTTGTTGAATAAATAAAAAAGTATCGAAGAATAACTTCCACAATAAGCACACACACGATAATCATAGCAATGGTGGTCATTCCAGAGATATCAAATTGAAAGATATAATCATCAACCATCACTTTAATCAAATAGGGTCGCAGTGTTGCTAAAGGCGCAAGAACCACCGTCAAAATAGCCGCAGCTATAAAGACGTTTTTATAAGGCTTTGCCAGCCTCAACACTCTTCCCAATAAGAAAAAATCGATCTTATTTTTATTCATTAATTACCAAGTATAATCTAAAAACAAATTCTATTCTGAATAGTTTCTTAAAGGCTGCAATTTAGTGATTTTTAGGGAAAGCAATTAGTAAAACCAATCAAAGAGGTACTTTTCATTATAATTGATTTCGTATTTTTTCAGCTGTTGCAAATATTCTTTTTGAAAGGTTTTTCTCTGGTGGTGCTCTTTTTGATTTAAAACGTAATTCGCAACATTACTCACTGCTGACTTGCTATAGGAAAAAGCACCAAAACCTTCTTGCCATTGAAATCGTTTTTTCACCAACCTTTGCTGATTAATCCATTTTGATGAATTTGACTTAATCGTTCGGACACATTCTGATAGTGATTGTTTTGGCGTCATACTTAAAAAAATATGACAATGATCCGGCATGCAATAAATTGCCAGCAATTTATGACCATGTTTTTGAACAATCCCTGTGATATATTTTTGAATTTGCTCTCTTATTGATTCATCAATCAAGCTTTCGCGATATTTTACCGCAAAAACTATTTGTATATATAATTGGGTGTATGTATTTGCCATAATTAAATTTGTGTCGCCCCTCCGGGGCTAATGATGTGACGCCCCTCCGGGGCTATTACCGCATATATTAATTTTCTATAGACGTAGAACTCCTCTGGAGTTTCTACTTTTCAAAGCTCCAGAGGAGCACTACACCCATAGCTCCAAAGGAGCGAAATATCCATAGCTCCGGAGGAGCGATATGTTTTTCAATATTCAAATAGGGCCAATTCGTTAATCAATATTCCTTGTTCATCATTCCTCCCCCCATTACATTGCCCCATCATCTGCAAAGCTGTAATACGATTGTCCGGCAATAATCAAATGATCGAGGACATTGACATCAAGCGTTTCGCCTGCCTTTTTAAGCTTTTTAGTAATATCAATATCTGCTTGGCTAGGCTTAATATTTCCTGAAGGATGATTATGTACAAGGATAATGGAACAGGCCGGCCCTTTCTCCAGCGCTCTACGAAAAATGATTTTACCATCGACCACCGTCCCTGCAATGCCGCCCGAACTAATTTGTTCTTTTCCAATCACTCGATTAGCACGGTTTAATAAAATGATCCAAAACTCTTCATGATTCAGATCCATTAACACTGGAGCAATAACATTCCAGGCATCACTACTGCCAGAGATTTGTGGGCGGTCTATTGGGTTGGATAATTGCCGGCGACGCCCGAGTTCCATTGCAGCTACAATGCAAACTGCTTTTGCCTCCCCTATTCCTTTGAAAGGAGTTAAATCGGCAATTCCTTTCCTACCTAATTCATGAAGATTATTATTAAAAGATTTTAAAATCCGTTGGGATAAACTTACTGCCGATTCCGATCGAGAACCTGAACCAATAAGAATTGCCATCAATTCTGCATCTGACAAATTACTTTTCCCTTTGAGTATTAATTTCTCTCGTGGGCGATCATCTTCCGCCCAGCTTTTTATACCAAGCGCTTCCTTTTTATAGTTGTTCATTTTGTTTTTTTTATAAAGGAAAAGATTAAGCATTGAGGTTATCTGAATTCTATTTTTTAATGATTTTATTTAACTGGTAAATAATTGCCTTTCTGACTTGGAGGTGTTTCCTTTTGAAAATTTGCGAACCCTGGCTTTATCCTTATGCTTTGTCTGCCATAGACTTCAGCTATATTCTGAAGAACGGAGTTTGCAGCACGATACATATCAGAGATAAATTCAAAATCGTTCTTCAATTGGTGAGGACTTAATAAATTGACAATTTTTTATTATCAAATCATAAGACCTTTGCCAAACAGGAAATACTGTAAAATCATTGTAAGCTATTTCATCAATTTTAAAAATCCAGAGCTATTCCTCAAGCTTAACCCATAACGTAACTCTCTTTATTATGCTGCCGTTGCTTTCTCTATCAAACCTAATTTAGTCAAGCGAGCAGTGATTGCTCCATTTCGACGTTGAAGTGCAGATGCTAATGCGGGTATTTCTTTTCCTTCATTAAAAAGAGCAATCAATAATTCTTCATTTTCTTTGGTCCAGGGTTGAAAAGCCATAGGGTATGTTTGTCGCACCTTTGCGATATATTCTTCGGAAGGTGAAGTATCTGCTTTTGGTGGAAAGTTTTCAATAATACTATTTAGCGCATTACAAAATTTTGCGATTTCGCCTTCGAAAAGGATCATTTTAATACGTTCGTATTTTTCATCCTCAATAGGTTTAGATTGAGTAATGACTAAATAACTTTTTCCATTTTTTGATTCTTTTAAATCAAGAAAAAAAGCTTTTCCATTTAAAATTACTTGCTTAGAGTCGAGTGTGTTTTGATTCCGTTTCATGATTTCATTTTTTTTAGTTAAACAATCAAACATTCACTAACAAGACTCCGACCGATCAAAAATTCCATAAAAATATTCAAACTTTTTTTTGACTACCTCACACCAGCAACCTTCTAAATCATTGATTATCAATTTTTTAATAGCGTAAAAATATTTTTCAAAAAAGACATAAAAAAAGAGGTGCTTCTCTGCAAATCGCGAGAAGCACCTCCATTTCCGAAAACAATATCCGGATGAAATAATTTTATTAGATATTAAGTAAAGCTTTTTCTAAATCTTCAATTAAGTCCTCTACATCTTCAATTCCGATACTTAGTCGAATCAGGGAATCCGTTAATCCAACTTTTAATCGCTCTTCTTTAGGAATAGACGCGTGAGTCATACTTGCCGGGTGACCAATAAGTGATTCAACACCACCTAAAGACTCTGCTAGAGAAAATAGATGAGTACCTTTCAACACTTCCTGTGCAGCATCAAAATCATTTCCAACTAAATCAAATGAAACCATTCCTCCAAAATCACGCATCTGTTTTTTAGCAACAGCATGATTCGGATGATCTTTAAAACCAGGATAATATACCTTTCCTACTTTCGGATGCGACTTTAAATATTTAGCAATTTTTTTGGCGTTCTTACAAGAACGCTCTACCCGGAGGTGTAAGGTCTTAATCCCTCGCAATATTAAAAAACAATCTTGCGGACCAGGAACTCCTCCCGCAGCATTTTGAATAAACCGTAATTGTTCGGCGACTTCGTCATTACTGGTAATCACGGTCCCGTGAATAACATCCGAGTGTCCTCCCAGATATTTTGTTGCAGAATGTGTAACTATATCCGCACCAAGATCTAAAGGCGTTTGTAAATAAGGCGATGCAAAAGTATTATCCACACAAGTCAATACTTTTTTCTTTTTAGCCATTGTACAAATGGCTTCAATATCTATAATATTCAACATTGGATTGGTTGGTGTTTCAATCCAAATCAGTTTCGTTTTTTTGGTCACTTTCTTTTCTATAGCTGCCACATCTTCCATCGGCATAAAGTGTCCTTTGATTCCAAACTTTTCATAAACTTTTGTAATCAATCGGTAAGACCCTCCATATAAATCACTCGTAGAAATAATTTCATCTCCTGGATTAAGTGTTTTTAAAATGGCATCCATAGCAGCTAGACCACTTCCAAAACAGACGGCATGTTTTCCATTTTCGAGTGCTGCTAAATTTTCTTCCAAAGCACTCCGTGTAGGATTTTGGGTTCTTGCATATTCATACCCTTTATGCACACCTGGTGCATCTTGTACATAGGTCGACGTTTGATAAATTGGAGTCATAATTGCCCCAGTGCTTGGATCAGGTCTTATACCTGCATGAATAACTTTTGTTCCAAATTTCATATTTCCTCGTTTCGATTATTTACAAAAATAATAACTAAGAAACCTTCAAAGGCTTCCGTTCTAAAACTGTTTTCACTGCAGCAATAACATCTTTAGACCCTAAACCATATTTGTCTAGTAATTCCATTGGTGTTCCACTTTCTCCGAAGCTATCATTTACAGCTACGTATTCAATAGGAGTCGGCATCTTTCGTGCCAGAAGCTGAGCGATTGAATCGCCTAATCCTCCATTCATTTGATGTTCTTCAGCAGTGACTACACAACCCGTTTTTCTTACCGATTCTAGCACCGCTTCTTCATCTAGGGGTTTAATAGTATGAATATTAATAACCTCACAACTGATACCTTCAGTAGCTAATGCTTTAGCAGCTTCTACTACATTCCACACTAAATGACCTGTTGCAAAAATACTAACATCCGTACCTTCGCTTAATTGGTATGCTTTTCCAATTTCGAAAGTTTGATTTTCAGGTGTAAACACTGGCCACCCTGGTCGCCCAAACCTTAAATATACTGGGCCATCATGTTCGGCAATTGCCATGGTAGCAGCTTTTGTCTGATTATAATCACAAGGGTTAATAACAGTAAATCCCGGAAGCATTTTCATCAAACCAATGTCTTCCAAAATTTGGTGCGTTGCCCCATCTTCTCCCAAGGATAATCCAGCATGAGAGGCACAAATCTTTACATTCTTATGCGAATAGGCAATGGATTGTCGAATCTGATCATATACTCTTCCTGTTGAAAAGTTAGCAAAAGTCCCGGTAAAAGGAATCTTCCCTGCAGTTGCAAGCCCAGCTGCAATACCCATCATATTCGCCTCTGCAATTCCGACTTGAATAAAACGATCTGGAAACTCTTCGATAAAGGCCTTCATTTTTAGTGAGCCTACCAAATCGGCACATAATGCAACGACTTCGCTATTCTTTTGACCAATCGCATGAAGACCAGCACCAAAGCCATCTCTGGTTGATTTTTTTCCTGTACTAATAATATTTTCTAACATAGTTGATATTTCTTTGATATTGAAAAATGACTGACTTAGGCTTAGTCCTTAATTATTATATGGATACGGAAAATCCCCTAAGGTTTCTTCCAACTGAGCAAGTGCCGTTTCTGTTTGTTCCGCATTAGGTGCAACCCCATGCCACTTATGAGATCCCATCATAAAATCAACACCGGCTCCCATTTCAGTTTTCATCATAATTGCAATTGGTTTACCTTTACCAGATCGATCTTTCGCCTCTTGTAAAGTAGCAACTACTTCTTCCATAATATTTCCATCCATGGATAAAACATCCCAACCAAAAGCTTCCCATTTAGCGGGCAAATCTCCAAGAGACATGACATCTTTTGTCGCGCCATCAATTTGTTGTCCGTTCCAGTCAACCGTTACAATAAGATTGTCTACTTGATGATGTGCAGCAAACATCATTGCTTCCCAAACTTGCCCTTCTTGTAATTCTCCATCACCTGTAAGTACATAAACAAGTTTATCATCGCCATTCATCTTTTTAGCCATTGCAACACCATTAGCTACTGAGATTCCTTGTCCTAAAGATCCGGAAGCCACTCGTACTCCAGGAAGTCCTTCATGCGTAGCGGGATGACCTTGTAATCTTGAATTCAGTTTTCTAAACGTTGCTAATTCTTTTGGGTCAAAATAACCAGCATGTGCCAATACACTATAGAAGAGTGGAGAGATATGACCATTAGAAAGGAAGAATACATCTTCATTCTTTGCTTCCATATTAAAGGAAGGATCATGGTCCATAACCTCAAAGTAAAGTGCTGTTAAAAAGTCAGCACAGCCCAAAGATCCACCAGGATGACCACAGGTCGCATAGTGAACTTGTCGGACAATATCACGCCTTACCTGAGACGCAATATTCTTAAGTTTTGAAATGTCAGTCATAATATTTATTTAAGTAGTAAGCCAAAAAAATTTATATAATAAATTTTTAAAGTCCGCTCAGATACTTCAACGTAATCTCTCCTGATAGCTATCGGGATCAAATACTTATGAAATTTCTTCGGGACAATTTATTATATAAGTAATTTTAGTTTGGCACTAAGTGTTTTCAAATCGATACAAAAGTAAGAAAATTGAGGTAGGATTAAGGACATGTCGGTAGAAAATAAAAGCCCGGAAACCATTTTAAATGATTTCCGGGAAGTATAGCTCTTTGCTTTCCGCAAGAAGCTATAACGAACACTGCAAGTTTGGAAATTTGGAGCAGTATCAAAATAAAAAATGGGCAACATAGCTTAGCTACATTGCCCATTTTGCGTTTACGGTTATTATTTTGGTAGAGCTTAGTTTACGCTTTCAACCAATTCTTTACCAGGCTTGAATTTAACAACATTTTTAGCAGCGATTTGGATAGAAGCACCAGTTTGAGGATTACGCCCCATTCTAGCTTCTCTACGAGTGCAAGTGAATGTTCCAAATCCAACGATAGATACTTTATCTCCATCCTTTAAAGAATCTTGAACACAATTTAAAACACAGTTAAGTGCTTCAGTTGCTTGACTTTTAGTAAGGTTAGCATCTTCTGCTATTTTGTTGATTAAATCTCCTTTGTTCATTTTCATAATTTTTAAGATTTTAAATTGGCACAAATTTATGTGCTAAAGGTTTGAAAACAAAAATTTCAGTTAAAGAAACAGCTGAAGAGCCAATTAGCACAAAATTCAGCGTTATTTCTCAAGAGGTTTAGACCTCTATTTGAATTGTTTCTACGGGAAATTTCAGTTATGTTTACATTTAAAGGTCTTTTTTTTAAAAAAACCATAATATTTCTTCATGAAAAATAGCTATAAATACTTCTTTTTCGCCATTATTATCGTGCTTTCAGCCTCTTTCAGTTCTTGTGGCAGTAATAAAACAGGTTGCCCAATCAATGAAAATGCTCATGTAAAGACGGATCGAAAAGGCAATCTTAAGACAAAACGTGGCAAATCTAGTTTATTTCCAAAGAACATGAAAAAGAAAAAAAGAAAAGGTAAATAAGGCTCTTTTATTATTTTTAAACTTTGTCTTTTTTGAAATAAATAGTTCCCACTTCTTTCCTGTCTGTATACTCCACTGCAAATATAAACTTTTTGTTTATATTTAATACTAAAAAAACATTTTTTTGTTTTTAAAGCCTAATATTACTGTTTTTGTTTAGGATTTAGAGCATCGGTAAGTCCTTCACCAATCAAATTGAAAAGGGTAATTGTTATAAATATAGCAAAGCCCGGAAAGATTGCCAGCCACCATGCACTCATGTTTGATCTCGAATAATAAAGTAATCTTCCCCAAGTCACCTCTTCTGTTGGAATTCCAATTCCTAAAAAGGATAAAAAAGCTTCTGTCAGAATAGCTCCGGCAACACCAAAAGATATAGAAATCAAAATTGGTGTCAATGCATTGGGAAGGGCATGTCTCCATAAAATCCGGAAGTCACTCAAGCCAAGAGATCGAGCCGCTTCAATAAAATCCAGTGATCGGACTCTCAGCAATTCGGAACGAACGAATCGGGCTATCCCTGTCCAGCCAATTAATCCAATAATTATCATGACACTTGTAATCGTTGATTTTTCTATAATCGCTAATAAGGCTAATAGAAATACTAGACCAGGAATAGAATTCATCACTTCGATTAGTCGCATCACTAATATATCGACAGGCAAGGATATTTTTTTTATTGTTGGAAAAATGCGATTAATGGTTTTCACAATAAAATAGGTAAGCGTCATTATTAATAGGAAAATAAAAAACCCGCTCAACAATCCCCAGAAAATATTTACTTCAGTAATTTGATAGGAGCGAGCTGTAAATCCGTAAAAAACTCCTAAAATAATTCCTACAATATAAAGTACCAGACCTACCCTACTCACTTTTAATTTATCATCTCCAAAATAACCAGCAAGTCCACCAAAAAATAATCCTATTATGGAAGCAATCCCCATTGAAATCAAACCGACCATTAAGGCAATCCGAGTTCCTCTTATCATACCTGCTGCAACATCCCTTCCTACACCATCTGTCCCAAACCAATGTCGAAAACGATTCGATTCAATCTCCTGATCATCAAACGGCCCTTTTCTGCTATTCCGAATATCTAAGGTCAAAGCAGAGTATGGAATTAGAGGATAAATAACGGAATCATAATTCTGGCTGGCCCAATCGTTATTAATAAATCGGGCATCCCATTTTGCCAAACCAAGATCAACAAGGTATTGTCTAAAAACCGGAAAATATGTTTGCCCTTCAATTTTACAATAAAGCGGTTTTTCATTCGCAATCATATCACCAAATACAGCAATAAAAATCAAGCCGTATAAAATTCTCATAGCCCAAATTGCTAATCGGTTTTTTCGAAATTGCCTTTTCACCATAGCACCATAAGACTCTCGCCCGCTGCGCAGTCGAGCGGGGATCGAAGATCGATCTTTGCTACGCTCTAACGCCTTTTCTACTTTTTGTCTTTTTCCGAAAAGCATCATAAATTATTAATCTATAGAATCGGTCACCTGTCTACCTGTTTTATTTAAACTTCACTCTGGGATCAGCCCAGGCAAATAATATATCTGCCACTAAATTTCCGAGCATGGTTAATATAGCCACTAACATTAAGATTGTATATAACACCGGCCAGTCCTTCGACTCAATCGCACGAACCACCTCTCTTCCCATTCCCGGTAAATTAAAAATTACTTCAATCACTACTGAGCCTGTAACAGCAGCAGGAAAGACCACTGCAAAAATGGTAATCATTGGAAACAGCGCATTTCTAAAAGCGTGTTTCCAAAGTACTTGATTGTTATTTAAACCTTTAGCTTTAGCTGTTCTGATGTAATCCTGATTTAAAACTTCTAGTAAGCCTCCTCGCATTTGCCGAGACATAAAAGCTAATGAACCATAGGTCAAACAGAATACTGGCAAAATTAGATGTCTTGCTGTTTCCCAGAATCGATCCCAAAACGGCGCACTGGAAGGCAGGTCACCTAGCCCCGCACCTTCAAACCAATTCATGCCATATTCCGGATTGGTAAAAAAGACCAATAGCATTGTTCCGATCCAAAAGGTCGGCAAGGAATAGAGCATAAATAATCCAAGACTAATTGTTTTATCAATAAAGGAATCTTTTTTTACTGCGGAGAAAACACCTAGCGGAATCGCTAAAATATACACCAGAACAATAACAATTAAATTGATGATCAGTGTCCAGAAAATAGGCGTTTTGATTCGTTCGATGACAGACTGACCTCCTAGACAAGACATTCCAAAATCACCTTTTATAAAATTTGTCCACCAAGCATGGTATTGATTATCAAATCCATACCATTTAAAATCTGGAATAAATTGTTTGACCCTCGAAGATTTATTTTTCACGTCTGCATAGCTTGCAATTAATTCCCGAGATAGTTCTTTAAAATGTAGTTGGGTGAGTGAATCTTTTGATTCAAAAACGGTGGATTCTATAACCTTGAGATGGCTATTAATTTTCACATCTTTATATTCTTCCAGCAATCTTGAACTAGCTCTCCTTAATGCAATTTTATTATTTTGATCAAGACCTTCCGGCGTATTGGATACCGCTTTTGAAAACAATTCTGTCTTCATCTTAAAGACTTGGATATCATCCCAATTGCCGTATTGGTCAATTAATTTGGAAAGGCTTTTTTGACGATAACGTCCTGGAATTTTATGGAGGGTATCCGGGTAGGCTGCTGTACTTAAAGCAAAGTAAAACATAGGTTTATTCAAACCCATTTCTTCATAGATTTCCTCATAGGCATCAGAAGTCATGACGAACTCTGATTCACCACCAGCACCCCGGCAAGTTTCTACCGGATCCCCTGGTGCTATTTTACCTAACCAAAACGCAATTAATGATATTGCAAATAAGGTAGGTATGAATATGAATATTCTTTTTAGAATATATCTAAACATACACAGGCTTATTCATACCAATAAACCGGGAAAATTCTCGGTGATTTAATGGTCGTTTCAACCCCTTGAAATCGTTTGTTGATAGCGATTAAATCTTGGCTTGTATACAAAAACACATACGGTTGTTCATCATAAACGACTTCCTGAAACTTTTTATACAATTCGTCTCTTTTCGTTTTATCGAGTTCCGTACGAATGGCATCAATCAATGCATCTGTTTCAGCATTTCCGAATCCGACTCGATTATAACCTCTTGGTGTATCACTAGACGTATGCCAATATTGTTTAGGGTCATCACCACTAACTTCGCTACCAATGGCTCTTGCAAAAAGGTCAAATTCTCTTGTTCTCAATTGAGCGGCCAAGGCTTTGTTTGCCTTTTCAACAATATTGATCTGAACACCAGCTTTTTTCGCTTCATTTTGAAAAATCAAACCCATGTCTGTACTGTTTTTATTATTTGGAGTAATCAATAAATCTAACTCCATTTCAGTAACAACTCCATTAATATTTTTATCGACCGTCCCATTATTATTTGAATCTGTCCATCCAGCCTCCGACAATAAGGTTTTTGCTTTTTCTATATCGAGCTTGATAGGTTCTAATCCTTTATGATAATAATCTCGCAATGGATGGAAAGGTGTCGCAACTGGTGCTGCATAACCTCGTTTTACCGTTTTAATTATTTCATCAATATCTACTAAATGGCTAATTGCTCGGCGAACACGTTTATCAGAAAGCTTTGGATTTTTTGTATTGAAGCCATAATAGTTAATACCGAACATATACGGTGTTTCGAAATTAAACGATTCTTGTCCAATCGTACTATTTTTAAATTCATCAAACTGACTATCCGGAATACTTCCAACTACATCCAGGTCTCCATTTTTCAAAATAGATAACGCTGTTGTCGCATCAGCTATCGGACGAAATATTAATTGCCTAGGACGAGCGGTTAACATCGTATAGTCCGCTGCTAAATTATCTCCCCACCAATTTTCCTTTTTAGTTAGAACGACACGTTCATTGGTCACCCATTCTTCTAATTTATAAGGACCACAGCCACCCACTACATCTTTATCTCGAATCATTTTATTAAACACTTCTCCATAGCCTTTCAAGCGCTCATCATTTTTGTGTTGCTCTGCCAATTCTGAATTTCGAATATCATTGAGTGTGTAATTATCCATTACCTTTTCAGGATCAAATTTATATTGAGGATAAATAAACAAGCCAGTTGCATATTCAGCTTTGATGTACTTTGTATCTGTATAAACTGTAAATTTTTTAGGGTTTGAAGGATCTGCCGTTGCATCTTTAATTAAATCTAAATATCCTCGATATGGAGCTGCAGCAACATGCGGATTAAACAAGGTTTTTAAAGTATAAATATAATCCTTTGCAGTCACAGGAGAGCCATCATCCCAAACGGCTTCATCTAATAATTCATAGCTATAGGTCGTCCAACCTTTTCTATCGCCTTCTTCAATTACTTTGATCACTGGTCTATCTTTCACCAATACGGGAGTGATTTTCAAGGTAAAGGGATCGTAATCTAAAAGTGTTGGATACATTGCTGCACAAATTCGTAAATCCCAACTCATTGTTGTAAGCATGGGGTTCAAAGAAATAGGCTCTCCTCTAATCCGCATCGAAACGGTGGTATTTGTGGATATAGCTGGTGTGTCATTAGAGGGAACAGAGTCTGTTTTGCAGGAATTGATTAAAATAATTGATAGGCAAAACAAAACTAAAACAAGAATATTGTTTTTCATGAGATTGTAATATTTAAAGTACATGGAATCAAGCTCGGTTTTTAGAATTAGACAAGAATATTATAACAATAGAATGGAAATTTATTCTCTATTTCAAATATAAGGATTATTCTGCGTTTTTTATTGAATTCTATTTGGCAAGATGAAATGTATTTTCGAAAAAGCCTGGACGTAAATTTTGTGCAGCAGCCTCAAACCGTTTATGAAGGATAATTCGTTGTTTGGGAACAAAAAGAAATACATAAGGTTGTTCTTCATAAATAGTTTCTTGAATCTTATAATAGAGTGCCGTCCGTTTTACTTCATCAAGTTCAACATTAATTGAATCAATCAGCGCATCTGTTACTGGTGTTCCAAATCCGGACTTATTGTAGCCCCTTGGCGTATCATTTTTCGTATGCCAAATGGAAGAAAGATCATCCAGCCCAGGCCTTTGTGACCATTGAGAACAATACAAATCAAAATCTCTTTTCCTGGTATCTTCGACTAATCTTTTACGCTCCAAAGGTATTAATTGAATATCAACTCCAACCTTTTGTGCATTATCTTTTAGTAGGATTCCAGCCTTTTCAGCAATTTTATTTTTTGCTGAATATTTATATTTCAATTGAAAATCAGTAGCCAGTCCATTAATTTGCTTTTCTAATATACCATCTTGATTTTTATCATTCCAGCCGACCTCTTTTAGTAATTGCTTGGCATTTTCAAGATCAACATTTATTGGTGAAAGGTTTTTATGATAATAGGATTTGCCTGGTAGAATGGGACCGACTATTCTACTTCCATAGCCTAACATTGACAAGCGAATAAGCTCCTGAGTTGGTACCAGTTGACTGATCGCTAGTCTGGTTCTCACATCTGATAATTTAGGATCTTTCGTATGGAATGCAATAAAATAATAATTGGACGCATTTGCTGTTTCAAATGAAAATCGTTCTTGTAAAAAAGTGCTCTTCTTTGCAGTCTCAAAAACTACGGGATCTATAGATGCTGCAACATCGACTTTCTCCTCCTTGATCAAAGAAAGTAAGGTGGCATCATCTACAATAAACTGATAATTTAATTCTTCCGGATAATTTGCAAAAGATTGATGCTTACTTTCAATATGCTCCGCCCACCAGTTTTTTTTCTTTTTTAAAATTATTCGTTCTCCCGGTCTCCACTCCTCTAGTTGGTAAGGGCCACATCCTACTGCCGGTTGATCGGCACTAGCCCATCCTGAATCTTTAAAAATTTCTGCAAATTTTATCAAGCCATTTTCACTTTTAGTGGTGTTCTCCATTTCTTTTTGGTTTACAAAGTCTTCGAAAGAAAATGGATCTAATAATCCATCCGGATCATAAATATGCTTCGGATAAATAGCCATCGTTCCGATGACTTCTTCTGCAAGATTCAATGCCTGATCTGTATAAACAGTAAATCGTTTTGGATGATCTATTTCAATTTCTTTTATAAAACCCAAAAAAGAACGTAAGCCCGGATGACTAATATTTGGATGTAAAAAAGATTTGAGCGTAAACACAACATCTGATGCGGAGACCGTTTTTCCATCATCCCAGGAAGCCTCTTTTCTAATTTCAAAGGTATAGGCTCTTCCACCCTGGTAAATTCCATTTTTAATTTTAGTAATTTCAGGTCTGGCTTTTGCAAGAACAGGATATAGCTCAAAGGTTTGAGCATCGTATTGCAATAAGGGCATGAAAATTTGCCATTCCACTTGTTTCGCATGTCCTGAAGTACTTAGGATGGGATTCAATTGGGCAGGTTCTCCTTCTAGTCTAATATTTACGATATTTTTTGATTGACGAGATGGATCACCTTTACAGGAAAACAAGAATAAGAGTATGAAAAAAAGAGGCGCGATCTTCATGCTTAATATTTTCATAAATAAAAATACATATTTATAAACCGAAAAGGCAAAGCCTTGTTATATTTTCAAACAAAGAGATTATGTCGACAATTCTTATTGGAGGTGGAACTGGACTTATTGGAACCAGACTTAGTAATTTACTACGTCAACAAGGTCATCAAGTATTACATCTCAGTCGCAAAAAAAACCTAGCAGCTCCTTTTCCTAAATATGCCTGGAATCTGAATAAAAACGAAATAGATATGGATGCCGTTGCTCAGGCAAACTATATTATAAATCTTGCTGGTGCAGGAATTGTCGATAAGCGTTGGACAAAAGATCGCAAAAAAGTCATTATTGACAGTCGTACTAAAAGTACTTTATTATTAAAGCAAGCTGTTGAGCAATTAGATAAACCACCAAAAGCTATCATCGCAGCTTCAGCAATTGGCTATTATGGCGACCGTGGTGAAGAGCGATTAGATGAAACTTCCGCACCAGGTCAATCTGGTTTTTTAGCAGAATGTACTATTGCCTGGGAGAATGCTATTCAAGAATTAAAAGCACTTCCAAGCCGCCTTGCTGTCATACGCGTGGGGATTGTTCTTTCTTCCAAAGGTGGTGCACTTCCTCCTTTTTTATTACAGGATAAATTTCGATTAGGTACTTATTTTGGAAATGG